>JADLEA010000369.1 GCA_020846365.1 Bacteroidota bacterium | reverse complement strand
TTCCGGCGGGGCGAATCTCAGCAGTGTGCAGCTTCGAGACGCAAAGTCGGACAGGGAGTTCACCGAGCGCATGCGGGCCTTCGCCGCCGGCATCCCCAAAGGACGTTGGATCACCGGGGGAGATTGGGACCATGAGGTGTGGAATCCGGCGCACCTGCCGACACGCACAATGATCGACGATGCGACGCCCGACAACCCGGTTTTCGTGAACCGGCTTGACGGACACATGGCTCTCGCGAATTCGCTCGCGCTCAAGCTTGCAGGAATAACCAGGGAAACGCCTGACCCCCCGGGTGGAACCATTGTGCGGGATGCGCAGGGTGAGCCGACCGGGATACTCAAAGATGCGGCTATGGATCCCGTCTACCGGGTAATGCCCGATGCATCAGAGGCAGAGATCCTCGACGCGATACGCGCTGCACTCCGCTATGCTGCAGAGAATGGCGTGACCAGCGTCCAGGACATGTCGGCATCGCCGGACATTCTGAGTGCATACCAGGATCTTCTGGCAAAGGGCGAACTGACCGTGCGCATCTATGGATTCCAACCCCTGGGGTCCTGGAAACGTCAGGCCTCCCTCGGTCTCCGTGCCGGATTTGGAAACGAGAAGCTGAAGATCGGGGGGATGAAGGGTTTTGCAGACGGATCTCTTGGGTCGACAACTGCTCTGTTCTTCTCTCCATACAATGATGCGCCAGCGACGGCAGGCCTGCCGGGTGAAGAGATGATACCCGAAAGCCGAATGGAAGCCATCATCAACGGAGCCGACAGCGCAGGTCTTCAGATAGGGATTCACGCGATCGGTGATCGCGCCAATCACATTATTCTCGGCATGTACGAAAACGCGGCAAAGCACAACGGTCCACGCGACAGGCGATTCCGTATCGAGCACGCACAGCATCTTCAGAAGGCAGAAATCACGTCCTTCGCGCGGCAGGGTGTCATCGCTTCCATGCAGCCCTATCACGCGATCGACGACGGCAGATGGGCGGAGAAGCGTATCGGCCCTGAACGCGCAAAGGGTGCATATGCATTCCGTTCGCTCCTCGACGCAGGAGCCACGCTTGCGTTCGGGTCCGATTGGCCGGTGGCGCCGATGGATCCTCTCATGGGAATCTACGCCGCCGTTACACGCAGCACGCTCGACGGGAAGCAACCCAATGGCTGGATTCCCGGGGAGAAAATCAGCGTTGCCGAGGCAATCAAGGCATTCACGCTCGGGGGAGCGTATGCCTCATTCGATGAGGACGTGAAGGGATCGATTGAAACCGGAAAACTTGCTGATATGGTCGTGCTCTCGGACGACATTCTGCATATGAATCCCTCCCGGCTCAACGACGTGAAAGTCGAGATGACCATCTTCGATGGCCGGGTGATCTACGAAAGGGAACCCTAACGTGTCCCGGTGGGGCACGTACGTCACCGGAGCTTCCAGATCAGGTTCTCCTTCATGAGATGACGGAACTCGCCTGGAACCCCGGTCCCGGGATCCTCAACGGGATGCCAGGTCAAAGATCTGCGTGAGCAGCGGAAGATGAGCGCTGTCAGCGTAACGGAACCGGACGCGAAGCTCTTCGGGCCTATTCCGCACGAGGTTGTAAGCGGAGGCGTAGAGCTCGGCAGGATTCTCCTCCGGATGGCCGCCAAACCGTGCATTGCCGGAATACTCGCCATCCCGGAAGAGGTAAAAAAGAGCAGTCTCCCGAAGGCGTTCCCAGAGCGCGCTCATGTGCAAAGCCGACGCACTATCCAGCATGCGGAAACGGATGTGACCGAATTCGTGGGTCAGCACTGACCTGAGGATGCGTGTGTCGTTGAAAAGGAAGAAGTAGCTGCTTGAGATGTACAGCGTTCGCCCCGCCTGCCCCGCCTCCGCGAAATCAGCCACGGCATGATTGATAAACACGGTGTCAATGGTGTGCCGGTTGTCGACGGTGGTGTTGAAGGAATCCACGAGGAATGTCACGAAATCGACCAGCGGCCGGTACCGCTGATGGAATTCCTCCGGTGAAAGCTGGCTATACAGCGTAAGAACACTGTCCGGCGGAATGGGAATTAAGGACTCGAACGAATCGAATTGCCTGCGATCTGCTATGGCCACTTCGACGCGTTTGGGGCTTCTGGTTGCGTCCTCCGAAACGGAAGCGCAACCACCCGCGAGGAGGAGGGAAGCAATGGTGAGTAGGGTTGAGGTGGTGCGCACTGAGCAGATCCAAGGTCTATGGCAATGTACGTTCTTCTGCCGCGAACCTCAATTCTCCCGCCCGGCCCGGTGCACAAGAGCGTGAACGGATGATACCAGGACGCGGAGATGGAACCCTTTGCTTCTTGACAATCCCTCTTGCTTGGTGTATACTCCGAGTGCCGGTTCCGACAAAACAGTGAAACACGTCCTCAAGGGCGAGGTATGAAACACCTGCGCACGAAACTCCTTCTTGTGTACATCTCCCTAACCGTGCTCGTCCTTGCGGCGGCAGGTATTCTTGCGAGCTCCCGGCTGGATTCTTATTTCCGGGGGTGGATCGCCCGCGACATGGATACCCGGGCTCGCCTGGTTCTGGCTTCGTTGGAAAACGACTCGAGCCGCACCCGCGATGACTTCCACCTCAGGGTCCACGCCCTGGCCGAAGCATCGGGAACCCGCATCACGCTCATCGCAGCCGACGGGGAGGTCGTGATGGATTCCGAAGTCCCGCTGGTGAAACTCCCCGGCGTCGAGAACCATCTTCAACGTCCTGAGGTGCAATCCGCAGCCAGGTTCGGACGCGGGACCGATACCCGTCACAGCACCACCGTGGGCATGGATTATCTCTATGTGGCGCTCCGGCTGGACACGCCCGACGTCAGGGTATTGCAGAAACAGCCCGCCTATTTGCGCATGAGTCTACGTCTGGACGAACTGGATAAGATCACCAGTGAAGTTCGCTTCAACATCATTCTCACGTCGCTGATCGGTCTCCTCCTCGTCACCGTCGCAAGCGTGGCCTTGTCGCGCCGTATCGTTCGTCCCATC
The DNA here is from genome assembly GCA_020846365.1 of Bacteroidota bacterium. GTDB lineage: Bacteria > Bacteroidota > Ignavibacteria > UBA10030 > UBA6906 > JAGDMK01. The sequence continues at coordinate 4,559 of JADLEA010000369.1, read as the reverse complement.
ACGGAGATTGCCGAAAGCGTTGCGACGATACGCGAGGGGAATCTCTCGACAAGACTCGACGTGCGTACAAAGGATGAGATCGGGCTGGTCGCAACTGCGGTGAATGAGCTCATGGAGCGGATGAATCAATACATCACGCAATTGAAGAAGCTGGAACAGGTGCGCAGCGAGTTCCTGGGCAATGTTTCCCATGAGCTCCGGACACCGCTGTTCGCTCTCCAGGGGTTTATCGAGACCCTTCTGGATGGGGCAGTCGACGACCCCGCCGTGAACAGGGAGTTTCTCGAAAAGGCGCAGGCCCACACCGCGCGGCTCGATACCCTGCTCAAGGATCTGATCGACATTTCCCGCATCGAATCGGGCGAGATGCGGATGAGCTTCAGATACTTCGCTCTCGGCGACCTGCTCAAGTCTGTGGTGGACGCCATGGGCCCTCTCGCGGAGAGCCGGACGATATCGCTCACGTTGGCGCCGGATGCGGGGCAACACCATGAGGTAATGGGCGACAAGGATCGGTTGACACAGATGCTGACAAACCTGATTGACAACGCGATCAAATACAATACGCCGGGCGGCAGCGTTACCATTGGCGTTCGCGACGCCGGCGAGAAGGTCTGGGTCGACGTAGCGGACACGGGCGTCGGCATCCCCGGCGAGCATCTCCCCCGCATTTTCGAGCGGTTCTATCGCGTCGACAAGGAACGATCCCGTGAGGCGGGGGGTACCGGACTGGGACTTGCGATTGTCAAGCACATCGCCGAAGCCCACGGAGGAAAGGTGGAAGTCAAGAGCCAGCCGGGGAAAGGAAGCACCTTCTCGTTTTCGGTCAAGAAATGAGAGTCCACACGCAACAGGCCGGGCGTGGCCGAACCAAGCGTTGTGCCCGGCCTAGTCCTCCTCCCTCTGCTCTCGCTCCAGGATCTGCCTGAACACGGCTTCCCATTTCTCTGTCAGCGGATGCCCTCTGCCTGCGAGTTCTTCCGTGACCTTTCCCTCCCGGGAAGTACGCCTTAGCTCCGGCGTGAACAGCACGTCGTACATTCTTCCCCGCGGCTCCAGACGGATGGAAACCCTACACTCCACCACCGAATCCAAGACGGCCGCCTCTCCCCTAGACATCTCCTGCTCCTTTGCACCCCTCCATTTCGTCTCGATCTTGAAAACGGACGGCATGATCTGGTCTATCTCATAGCCATCGACCGTGACTGCAAGGGAGAGCTTCCGGAAGGCCTCCTCGATCGGCGGGGCTTGAGCCCGGAATTTCATCCCTTGGAACGGGCTGCCGCAGCCCGGAAAAAGGACTCCTGCCAGTAGTATGCACCATAGTGCCCGCTTCATTTCCTGATCCTCCAAACGGCTTCAAGGTAGCGCCCGGGAGCGTGAGAATCAATGAGGGCTTAACACAGACTTAACATTGAGGTAACATTCAGGTAATGCGCGATGCGTATCATGAGGTCGAATTAGTGTGTCAACCCGGATACACCGTTATGCGAGCTTACTACATGCACACATTGCTCAAGGAGATCGAATGAGATTTCTGGCTTACCTGCTAGGCGTGTCCATCGTCATGTGGGGTCGGCCTGTACAAGCACAAGAGGAGAATGCATCCACTGCGTCGAAGGAAGAACTTGAACAGGTAAAGGAAGCGTTACTTGGCGTCAGCGAATCCGCGACGGAATACCGCGGGTACGTGGACGCCTTGAGGAAGATCAAAGTCACGGGTTATCTCCAGGCACAATGGCGGTTCACCGACGTGACCACGCCTGGGTCGGGAGCAAGCCATGAGATCGGCCGCTTTTCGGGCGGCGCGTTCCCGGCCAACGTGAAGAATCACTTCGCGGTGCGACGTGGACGGGTCAAGGTGAACTATGACAACGTCCTTACGCAGTTCGTCATACAAATCGACGCTATTCAGACCGGACTCTCGATCAAGGACGCCTATCTTGCGGTGACCGAGCCCTGGCTGAAGTCGTTCGGTTTTCAGATGGGCATCTTCGATCGCCCCTTCGGGTATGACGTATCCTATTCCTCCAGCATGCGTGAGGCGCCGGAGCGTTCGCGCCTCTTCCAAACACTGTTCCCCGGAGAACGCGAACTCGGGGCCAAAGTGTTCTTTGCCCCGCAGCTCGGGCCCCTGTCGATGTTCCGTGCAGATGTGGGTGTGTTCAACGGCTCGGGCCCGACCTCGAATGAATACGATAACTACAAAGACCTCATCGGCAGGGCGGCCCTCCAGATACCCATCGGATCGGAAGGCATGGAAATCGACCTCGGCGTGTCGGGGTATCTTGGGGCAATCCGAAACAACACCAGGTACCTGTACACATCAGGGACGATGGCGAACGGGGACAGAGGTTTCGTCGTGGATTCCAGTGCATCAAACCTCGGAGACGGCGTGGCGCGCACATACGCCGGAGTGGATGCGCAACTCTACCTGGATGTCCCGGCGCTCGGCGGCGCGGTCCTCCGCGGAGAGTATGTCTTCGGGAAGCAACCGGGTACAAGCGGCTCTCCTTCCACGTCCCAGACTGTGAGTCCATCTTCCCAGATTTCCGGTTCCATCTATCAGCGCAACTTCGCCGGCTGGTACGCCACGTACATTCAAAACCTGGGGACGCGCGATCAGGTGGTCATGCGGTATGATGTGTACGACCCCAATACCGATGTCACCGCCCCCGACTTTCTGTCCTCAAACACCTCGGGGGCAGCCGGGCTTACCGCATCCGATATCAGGTACAGCACTCTCGGACTGGGCCTCATTCATCATTGGGATGAGAACGTGAAGTTTGTGCTCTATTACGAATTCGTGAGGAGCGAAGAGCTGGCGAACATCACCGGCTCTCCGGCGGGGCTGCTTGCGTATGCCTCGGATGTGAAAGACAATGTGCTGACGTTCCGGGTGCAGTACAAGTTCTAGTGATGCTGTGATACATCGATAATGCACGAATACAGTGTGCAGCGCTTCAGTACACTCAATGCACGCATTCCATATTTCCACAAGAGAGGGTTGCAGCATATGAAGAAGACAATACTCGCGGCCATGATGTTCTTGCTCGTGATCGTGCCGGCGCTCAGCGAAGAGACTATCACCGTGAAGGGCTCGGACACGATGGTCATTTTGGCCCAGCGATGGGCTGAAAAATACATGCAGGCACACAAGGATGTTGTGATTCAGGTAACCGGTGGCGGGTCCGGTACCGGCATCTCGGCCCTGATCAACGGGACGACGGATATTTGCAACGCATCGCGGCCGATGAAGCCGAGCGAGAGGGACAAGCTAAAGGCCCGCTACGGATCCCGGGGGGTGGAAATCAAGGCGGCAATGGACGGGCTCTCTGTCTATGTGAATGAATCGAGTCCGGTGACCGAGCTTTCCCTGCAACAGCTGAAGGGGATCTACACCGGCAAGATCACGAATTGGAGTGAGGTGGGTGGGCCCAACGCGCGAATCATCCTCTATGGCCGGGAGAACAACTCCGGCACATATGTCTATTTCAAAGATAATGTTCTCGAAGGAGAGGACTATGTCTCGTCGATGCAGAGCCTGCCGGGAACTGCCGCGGTGGTCAATGCAGTCGCGCGGGACAAGAACGGCATCGGCTACGGCGGTGCAGCGTACGGAAAAGGCATTCGCGAGCTGAAGATGAAGAAAGACGCCGCATCCCCTGCATATCCCCCGACGCTCGAAAATATCAGGAGTGGCGACTATCCTGTCAGTCGATTTCTGTACCTGTATGTACGCAATCGCCCGACTGGCACGCTGAAAGAGTATATCGATTGGGTGTTGGGCGACGATGGTCAGAAGGTTGTGACGGAGGTGGGTTATTTCCCCATACGGTAGTTCGACGCTGAAACCGCAGCCATCGGCGGCCGATGCACACCCCGGGCTGCACCGATATTGCGGCATCAAAGGAAGACTTGCGGCATGAACCAGACTCCTCCCGTATCCATGAATCTTATGCGTGAAGACCGAAAGGATCCGGCACCGCCATCTCTCACCGGGAACACGGGTGGGATGTCCGGCGGGGGAAACGGGGATGTGACGGGGTTCACGTCGCAAGGCCTTCGCCGCAGGTTCCGGTGGGACGAGTTTCTTGCGGAGAAGTTCATCACGGTTGTCGCGTTCATCTCCCTGGCGGCAATCGTGATGATTTTCATCTTCGTCTTTCGCGAGGCCCTGCCGATCTTCTTCCAGCCGGAGAAGGAAGCAACGGCCGTCGTGGAGAGTGCGGAGGAGGAGACATACGGGGAGGAGTACCTGGGAGAATCCCACCGGGCGCGCAGTGATGAGGAGCGCGAAGCCAGCCGGGCGGAAACCTCGGGTTCAGAAGGTCGCGCAACGCTGTCAAACCTCGCCGGGACCCGCTGGCAACCGGTCTCTGCTGTACCGCAGTACGGCATCCTTCCGCTTGTGGTGGGATCGCTGAAGGTGACCCTGCTCTCGATTCTCATTGCCGCACCGGTGGCCATCCTTGCTGCCTTGTTCACCGCATCGTTTGCCCCGCGCTGGGCCAAGGAGGTGCTGAAGCCGGCCATCGAAATCCTGGCGGGTTTTCCAT
>JADLEA010000368.1 GCA_020846365.1 Bacteroidota bacterium | reverse complement strand
GCCCGGCTGGATTGGAAGATCAAACGCCGTTCATCGAACGAGAAGTACCCCTCTGCATTCTCTCCGCCGAACGTGAGCTGACGGATGTTGCGAAGATGATTCTCCCGGGCAAGAAGCGAATCCTGAGCGTCCGATTGCTGCAAGTGAGCCGTGGACGACAGCAGAAGAGTGAAGAGAACCAGGAATCGAAGCCGGAAGACGAAACGGGTGCGGGCGTGCGTGGCTGCGGGGTGCAAAAGGAGGCGTAGCGGCCTGTAATGCATGATCCTCAATGAACGTTGTGGGAAGAAAGTGTTCAAATATACGTTCATGTGGGCTGAGTTGCAAGGTTATTGACATTCGGACGGTAGGTGGATATATTTAATTCTATGGATTTTTCAGGACGAACAGTCATCGTGACCGGCGGTCAGGGGGCGCTGGGGAGCGAAGTGGTGCGGCGATTCCTCGACGCCGGAGCCAACGTCGCTATTCCCGTCCGGCCCAGTGCCACGGGCGAACCGGCGAAGGAACACGCCCGGCAGGGGGCCGCCCGCGTTATTGAACGCCCGTGCGATGTGACGGCAGAACAGGACGTTGCTGGGTTCGTCTCGGCGGTCCACGAAAAATTCGGCCCACCGGATGTCCTCGTGCACGCCGCCGGCGGATACGATGGCGGGAAGCGGGTGGACGAGATGCCTGCCGAGATGTGGGACCGCATGCTGTCGCTGAATCTCCGGTCGGCGTTCCTCTTCGCAAAAGAAGTGCTCCCTTCGATGTTTGCGAAGCGCTACGGCCGGTTGGTGTTTGTTTCGGCTGCGACTGCGCTGCGCCCGACCGCCCGCAGCGCGGCATATGCCGTGGCGAAGCGCGGCATCCTCACGCTCATGGAAGTTCTGGCGGAGGAGGTGAAAGGAACGGGCGTAACAGCGAATGCCGTTGACCCATCGATACTCGACACGCCCGCAAACAGGCAGTCCATGCCGGAAGCCGATTGGAAACGCTGGGTGCGTACGGAGGATCTGGCCTCCACCATTCTCTACCTCTGTTCCCCCGAAGCCCGGGAGGTCAATGGGGCCACGCTCCCGTTGCGCGGGGGCGTGTAAGACGAAAAGGACAGTGATCGTATGGGATTGAAAGACACGATTAGCAATGATCTGAAGACCGCCATGAAGGGCGGGGACAAGCTCCGCCTGGAAACCTTGCGAGGCATCAGGGCTGCTCTCATGGAAAAGGAGATCGAGCGCCGCGGAGGCGACACCCCCATGAGCGCCGAAGATGAGGTCGCCGTTCTCCTCAGCGCTGCGAAACGACGGAAGGAGTCCATCGAGCAGTTCGCGAAAGGCGGACGGCAGGACCTGGTCGATCAGGAATCGCGCGAGCTCGCGATTATCCAGGAGTACCTGCCGAAGCAAATGGGCCGGGAAGAAATTGTGGAAGTGATCCGGAAAATCGTCGCCGAAACGGGCGCACAGTCGGCGAAGGACTTCGGAAAGGTCATGCCTGTGGCCATGAAGGAGCTGAAAGGCAAAGCCGACGGAAAGGTGGTACAGGAACTGGTGAAGGAACTCCTTGCCGGCGCGTGAAGACATGAGCTCATTCGGCGCGGCTGCGGAGAAGCTGGAATTCGCGAAGGTCAAGCAGCGGGTCCTCCGGTACGCAGTGTCCGATGCCGGCAGGGAACTGCTCGAGAACGCTCCCGTATTGTCGGACCCGGACGAAGTCCGTGATGTTCTCGCCCAGGTCACCGCGATGAAGCGCCTTCTGGAAGTGGAGGACGCGCTACCTCTGGAAGGCATCCACGACGTGCGCACCGCCATACAGAAGTCGGGAGTGGAGGGGAGCGTTCTCACGTCGCGTGAGCTGGCCCATGTCGGCAGTACGTTGCACGCGGCGCGCATGCTGCGCACAACGCTCCAGAAACGCCGGGATGCGCATCCCGCTGTCTGGCGTCTGGCCGAGGAACTGCCCACGGACAAGGTCCTGGAGTACAACATCGGCCAGGCCATCGACGAGAGCGGCGCTGTGCGTGCCTCGGCGTCGCGTGAACTTCAGGCCATCCGCCGCTCGATCGCCGACCGCTACGAAGACCTCCGGAAGCGTCTGGAGACAATTCTGCGCGGCGTCTCGGAACTCGGCTTCAGTCAGGACGATATTATCACCACCCGGGAAGGGCGGATGGTCATCCCGGTAAAGGTCGAGCACAAGAAGCAGGTGCCGGGATTCATCCACAGTGCGTCGGCCAGCGGCGCGACGGTGTTCATCGAGCCCACCGAAACCCTCGAGCTGAACAACGACATCCGGAGCCTCCAGTTTCAGGAGCAACGGGAAGTGGAGCGGATTCTGCGCGACCTCACGATCGCGGTGGGAGAGCAACGCCCGGCGCTGCTGCGCATGGTGGACCTGCTGGCTTCTCTGGATGCGCTGCAGGCAAGGGCGAAATACTCCATCGAGATTCTGGGCGTGGAGCCGCAGATCACGAAACAGGGCGGGATCCATCTCCGCGAGGCGCGTCATCCGCTTCTCCTGGCCCACCACGGACGGCAGGGGGCGGTGCCTCAGGATCTGGATATCGGCGATGCGTTCACCACGCTCCTCATTAGCGGACCGAATGCAGGCGGGAAGAGCGTCACGCTGAAATGTGTGGGCGTCCTCGCGCTTATGACGCAGTCGGGGCTCCATATTCCCGCACGGGAAGACGCGAGGATGCGGGTGTTCCGTTCGATCTTTGTGGACATCGGCGACGAACAATCCATCGAGAGCGATCTGAGCACCTTCAGCTCACACCTGGCAAATCTCAAAACTATCGTCAACAGAGCGGACGAGCGCAGCCTGGTGCTCATCGACGAGATCGGCACCGGCACGGATCCCGCCGAAGGCGGGGCGATCGCCGCGGCCGTGCTGGAGCGGCTGACCGCACGACGCGCGATCACCATCGCCACAACACACCACGGTGCGCTCAAGGTGTTCGCCCATGAGACCGACGGCGTCGAGAATGGCGCGATGGAGTTCAACCAGGAGAATCTCTCTCCGACATACCGGTTCCGGTCCGGCGTGCCCGGGAGCAGCTATGCGCTGGAAATGGCGGACCGGCTCGGCTTTCCGGGCGACCTGATGGAACGCGCGCGGGCACTCTTGGGCGGACAACACATGCGGCTGGATTCGCTTCTGCAAGAGCTCGAAGCAACGGCACAGCAGCACAGGACTACCACGGAAGAATTGCGCGCGACGAAAGCCCGAGCGGAACAGCTGGCTGCGGAGTATGCGGAGCGGCTTCAAGTGCTGACACGCGAAACCCGCGAGATCAAACGAAAAGCCGTGGAAGAAGCACAGGCGATCGTGGAACGCGCGAATGCGGTGATCGAGCACTCCGTAAGGGAAATCCGCGAGCGCAATGCCGAGAAAGACGTTGTGCGCGCCGCGCGGGAAGAAGTGAACAAACTGCGCGCGGTCGTCCGGGAGACCGAACGCGAAACAGAACCCGAATCACGGGAGGAACCGCTCCCGGCGGGAACTCTGGCACAGGGCTCCACGGTGACGCTGCTGGACAAAACTGAAACCGGAGAAATTGCGGCGCTCTCTCCCGACGGCAAGACAGCCACGGTGGTCTTCGGTAGCGTGAAGATGCGCGTGCCGGTTTCCGAACTCCGCGCGGGCAGAAAACGTCCCGCATCCCGCCCGTCGTCCCGCCCGCAGTTGCCGGACCGGCACGATGAAGTGCCGCGTGAGCTGGATTTGCGCGGGATGACCGGAGACGAGGCGCTTCCGCTCATCGACAAATTCATCGATGATGCGATCCTGGCCGGACTGCATCGCATCGACATCATACACGGGAAGGGGACAGGAGCCCTGCGGCGCAAGGTCACCGATTTTCTTTCCACACACCCCCGCGTGCGCTCGTTCAGGCTCGGCGAATGGAATGAGGGAGGCGTGGGTGCCACGGTCGTTGAGCTCTCGGAAGCATGAACTCATGACAACAGCAATCCGTTCCGTGCTCATCGCGAACCGGGGAGAGATCGCCGCCCGGATTATCCGCACCTGCCGGGAGCTGGGGATCCGATCGATTGCGGTCTACTCGGATGCCGACAGGGTTATACCTCATGTCAGATACGCCGATGAGGCCTACCGGCTCGGTCCGCCTCCGTCGCGCGAAAGCTACTTGCTGATGGACCGGATCCTGGAGATTGCGCACGCCGCGGGCGCTGACGCCATCCACCCCGGCTATGGTTTTCTCTCCGAGAATGCTCAGTTCGCAGAGAAGGTGGCCGCATCCGGCATAGTCTGGATCGGCCCTCCCGCCTCCGCAATCAAGGCGATGGGGGACAAGACGTCCGCGCGTGCGCTGATGGCACGCGCAGGAGTCCCGACGGTCCCGGGAAGCGACGGGCCGGTCTCGGACACGCAGGATGCGTTGCGGGCGTGCACGCAGATCGGGTTCCCCGTGTTGATCAAGGCAGCTGCCGGAGGCGGCGGCAAGGGCATGCGCGTGGTCCGGACGGCGGAAGAATTCCCTTCGCTCTTCGAGCAGGCACAGTCCGAGGCGCGATCGGCATTCGGCGACGCGCGGGTCTATCTCGAGCGCTATCTGGATGAACCGCGCCATATCGAGTTTCAGATTCTCGCGGATGCATTCGGCAACGTCGTGCACCTCGGCGAACGCGAGTGCTCCATCCAGCGGCGGCATCAGAAAATCGTAGAGGAATCCCCGTCCGTCCTGCTGGACGATGCGTTGCGGAAGAGAATGGCGGAGACTGCCATTGCCGCGGCGCGTGCGTGCGGCTACGTGAATGCCGGGACCATTGAGTTCCTCGTGGACCGGGAAAAGAGGTTCTATTTTCTCGAGATGAATACGCGGCTGCAGGTAGAGCATCCCGTCACGGAGGCACGAACAGGGATCGATCTGGTGAAAGCGCAACTCCACGTCGCCGCGGGCGGACGGCTGCCGTGGACTCAGGAAGAACTGTCCTTCTCGGGTCATGCCATCGAGTGCAGGATTTGCGCGGAGGATCCGTCTGGCGATTTCCTCCCCTCCACGGGCACGCTCACGCGGCTGAGAGCTCCGGGCGGACCGGGCATCCGGGAAGACCGCGGGATCGAGGAAGGGGGAGAGGTATCCGTTTACTACGATTCGTTGATCGCAAAGCTTGTCGCCTGGGCTCCCGATCGTGAACAGGCGATAGCGAGGATGGCGAGGGCCTTACGCGAGTATGACATCGCGGGAGTGTCGACAAACATCCCGGTGTGCGCATTCGTCCTGCGGCACCCTGCTTTCCTCAGGGGCGCATACGACACGGGATTCATCGGCACGCACTTTCGTCCGGAGGGTTCTGCCGTTGAAACTGGCGACGCAGAGCGGGAGAAGGCGCTCGCGATACTCTGCGCATGGATGGAACATGGAGGTGCGCTACGGAAGGACCAGAAGGCGTCCGCTCCCGGCACCGTGCCCGTTTCAGCCCACGCCGGCGCACCGGACCATACCGTTGCAGGCCGGAACGGAAGGGGCACGCCCACCAGTTGGAAGGCGCGCCGGTTTGCCGGATTCCGGGATGGTGCGAAATGAAGAGATCGGTCTATGACATCCACGTGGGAGATCGGGTGCACAGCGTCGCAATCGATGCCGACGGGAGTGTGACGCATGGCGGTATCCATCATGAGGCCGACATTCGGCAACTTGATGCGACGGCGTACTCGGTTCTACTGAACGGCCGGTCGTTCGTCTTCCACCTTGTGCCCGTCAACGGCGCCTACGTGGCCAGCATCGAGGGGACTGCCGTCGGCGTCACGGTCGAAACCGACAGGTCACGCCTTCTGCACAAGTTCGCGGCCGCCGCGATGGATCGCTCCAGGACAACCGGCATCACGGCCCCCATGCCGGCGCTAGTGGTGAGGATCGAAGTGGAGCCGGGCCAGGAGGTGAAAGAAGGGCAGGGCCTGGTGGTTCTTGAAGCGATGAAGATGGAAAACGAGATCAAGTCGCCGTGCAAGGGCGTGGTGAAACAGATCCATGTTCCGCATGGCAAAGCAGTGGAAAAGGGAGAGATCCTGGTAACGCTCGAATGAAGACCGGACGAATTCTTACAGGACTCATCATGGGCGCCATGCTCAACGCATGGTGCATCTCCCCGGCGGCAGCCGGCGGGTTTCAGGTTAGCGGCTTCTCTGCACGCGCAACGGGAATGGGAAGCGTGCTGGTCGGATTGCCCGGAGAGCCGACGACGATGTACGCGAATCCGGCCGCGCTCGCGTTTCTCGGAGGAACGCATCTCTCCCTGGGCACAACCGTTTCGCTTCCTGACTATCACTTCATCGGCGTGAGCCCCTCGCAAGCATCCTCGAAGATGAACACGCAGGTGCTGTTTCCGCCGAACGCGTGCCTCACCCACACGTTTCCGGGTGGCGTGGGAATCGGGATTGCGGCGACCATTCCGTATTCGATGAAGACCGATTGGGGCGAAGAGTGGGTGGGCAACCGCATCGTCACAAGCTCTGAGCTTCGCACATCGCAGATCACGCCGGCCGTGGCTCTCCGCATCGGCAAGCACTGGTCTCTCGGTATCGGATTGCAGGTGGTCTTCTTCCGTATGGATCTCAACCGGCGGTTCGGCGAGTTCTCCACGCCCGAGACTCCGCTCCCCACCGTCTACATGACCGGCAGCGCGGATGTGGCCTATGGCTTTGAGGTGGGGACGATGTACACTCCGGGTGAGTTCCTGACGCTCGGGCTCTCGCTGAAGAGCAGGACCCGCTCGATGATCGACGAAGGAACGGTCGCGTACTCCGGCGTTCCTCTGGAGTCAAGCGTGTCGGTGCTTCCGAACTCAACGTTTTCCACCTCTGTCACCCTTCCCGATCAGGTTCGCGGAGGCGTGAGCATCCGGCCCATCCCCGAACTGCTTCTGTCCGGAGAAGCCAACCTCGTTCGCTGGTCGACCTTCAAGAACATCATCGTGCGGATCGGCTCGCCCCAGTATGAACAACGGATAGAGCAAAACGGCTGGAAAGATGTCATCGCCCTCCGGGCCGGAGTGGAACTCAGCCTCTCGGACATCGCGCTCAGGGGAGGAATCGCCTACGAGCCAAGCCCGATCCCGGACGCGGAACTGCGTCCGTCCATGCCCGACGCAGACCGCTTGATCTATGCAGCTGGAATCGGATACGCCGTGGAAGAGGGGCTCATGCTCGACCTCGGCATACAATTCATGAGCCATCGCCTGCGAACGGTGACCGATTCGCGGGTGCAGTCTGCGCCGGGTTCCTACTTCAACGGGACTTATGACTTGGCGAGCACGGTCGTTGGTTTGAACATCAGTTATTCATGGAAATGAACGTTATGAGTCTTCCCGTCAACTTTCCCGGTGAACCGGAAATCACGCTTCAGATTGCGCTTGAGCACGGCCTGACCGAAGAGGAATATGGACGCATCCTCAAGATCCTCGGGCGCGTGCCGACCTACACGGAGCTGGGCATCTACAGCGTAATGTGGAGCGAGCACTGCAGCTACAAAAACTCCATTGCCCTGATCAAGACGCTGCCGCGAAGCGGGGGCCGGTTGCTCGTGGGGGCAGGGGAGGAGAATGCGGGGCTGGTGGATATCGGGGATGGGCTCGCGGTTGCGTTCAAGATCGAAAGCCACAACCACCCGTCGGCCGTCGAGCCGTACCAGGGGGCTGCGACGGGCGTGGGCGGGATCATGCGGGATATCTTCACGATGGGCGCACGCCCCATCGCATCGCTGAACTCCCTGCGGTTCGGCACGCTCGACAATGCCCGTACGCGGTACCTCTTCGATGGGGTGGTGAGAGGGATCGGGGACTACGGCAACAGCTTCGGAGTCCCGACCGTCGCCGGCGAGGTCTACTTTGATCCATGCTACCAGGAGAACCCGCTGGTCAACGCTATGGCTGTCGGAATCGTCAAGCACGGCGCCTGGGCCAGCGCAACGGCGAAAGGTGCCGGGAATCCGGTGATGATCGTGGGCTCGTCGACGGGTCGCGACGGCATCCATGGGGCGACCTTTGCCTCCGAGGAAATCTCCGAAGAATCCGAAAAGAAACGCCCTTCGGTCCAGGTCGGAGACCCGTTCACTGAAAAGCTTCTCCTCGAAGCTACCCTTGAGGCAATCCGATCCGGCTTCGTGGTGGGTATCCAGGACATGGGGGCGGCAGGGATCACCTGTTCCACATCGGAGATGAGCGCCAAGGGCAAGTGCGGCATGCGCATCGACCTGGACAAAGTCCCGGCGCGAGAAACCGGAATGTCCGCCTATGAGCTCATGCTCTCGGAATCGCAGGAGCGCATGCTGGTGGTGGTGCAGAAGGGCCGGGAGAAGGACGTGCATGAGATCTTCGAGAAATGGGATTTGCATGCCGAAATCATCGGCGAGGTGATCCAGGAAGACCGGCTCATCATTTCCTACAGGGGCAAGCTTGTTGCAGATGTTCCGCCTGAGACGCTTGTGCTGGGGGGCGGTGCTCCCGTTTACGTCCGCGAGGCCAGAGAGCCGGAGTATATCGCCGAAGTGAGGGATCTGGACATTTCGACGTTGCCGGTGCCTGATGACCTGAACAAAACGCTCCTGGAGCTTGTGGGCTCTCCTGACATCGCATCGAAACAGTGGGTGTACGATCAGTACGACAGCATGGTGCGCACGAATAACGTAGTTTTGGCTGGAGCGGATGCGGCGGTACTCTATGTGAAAGAAGGGAATAAGGGACTCTCGGTAAAGACGGACTGCAATGGTAGGTACGTGTACTTGAATCCGCGCCGGGGTGGACGGATTGCCGTTGCGGAGGCAGCGAGAAATGTTGCCTGCACGGGAGCCATGCCCGTCGCGATAACGAACTGTTTGAACTTCGGCAATCCGTACAAGCCCGGTGTCTACTGGCAGTTCAGGGAGGCGGTGGGGGGCATAGGAGAGGCATGCAGAGTCTTTGACACGCCCGTAACCGGCGGGAATGTTAGCTTTTACAACGAAAGCCCGGTGGCCAGCGTTTTTCCGACGCCCGTTATTGGCATGCTGGGGATCATCGAGGATGTCCGCAGGGCTTGCCGCTCCTACTTCCCGGAGCCAGGCCTTGCAATCGTGCTCCTGGGCAAGAACTTGGGACATCTGGGAGGTTCTGAATACCTGGCCCGGATTCACGGTAGCGTGCGGGGAGACGCGCCGCCTATCGATCTGGCCGCTGAGAAGGCCCTGCAGCATGCTCTGGTGCGGATGATCTCAGGTGGGCTGTTGGGATCGGCTCACGACTGCTCGGAAGGCGGCCTTGCCGTATGCCTGGCGGAATCCTGCATCGTCGGGAGGCCTTTGACTGTCGGCGCGGAAATAGAACTGGCCCCGACAGGGCTTCGTGCGGATCAGCTTCTGTTCGGAGAAGATCAGACGCGCGTGGTTGTGAGTTGCACCCGTGAGCGCGTAGCGGCGGTTCTCAGGATCGCACGGGAGCACGGCGGTGAGGCCGCAGAAATAGGCCGGACGGGTGGCTCCAGACTTCTGATCCAGAAGCTGGTAGACGTGTCGGTAGGAGAGCTGGCGGATATCTACTTCGGGGCAATCCATGCCCAAATGAATCCGGTGACTTAACATAATATACATTATTTGATGTTGCTGCATTTGATCTTGCTGCGCGGGTCAAGACCGGCTTGAGCCCAGTATGGTTCCTTCTCGGCATGTCCCGGACATTCCGTATCCAAGTGTGCCGTGTCCCCGCACGGAGCCCGCTTCCAAGTCAGTACCACCATACGGAGCCGGATACTCACAGGAGCCACTCATGAGTTTCGCCAGAATCCCCACCGTCAACCGCATCGTTGCCGCAGTTGTGTTCGTCGTGACGTTCGCTGTGTATCTTATTACGCTGGCCCCCACGGTGGTGTTCTGGGATGTCGGCGAGTTTATCGCCGCAGCCAAGATGATGCAGGTGCCGCACCCGCCCGGGTCGCCGTTCTTCCTTCTGGTCACGCGGATCGCGATGATGCTCCCGGTGGCCTCCGACATGGCCGTGCGTGCGCACATGCTCTCGGCGCTCTTCAGCGCCCTGGCGGTGATGTTCCTCTACCTGGTTGCCGAACGGGTTATTGTGAGTTTTCGTGGCGCGCCCGCGACGGTGCTCGACCGGGTGATCATCTTCGGCGCCTCGGCGATCGGTGCGTTCACGCTGGCCTTCAGCACGTCGTACTGGGCGAACTCGATCGAAGCGGAAGTCT
>JADLEA010000367.1 GCA_020846365.1 Bacteroidota bacterium | reverse complement strand
CCGGCTTTGAATCTCCGATTTTTCTTTGGTACATTTCGGCAATCATGGATCGTGTCGGGAAATATGAGATCCGCGAGCAGATCGGCCGCGGCGGGATGGGCGCGGTCTACCGTGCGTATGATCCCGTCATGGAACGAGAAGTTGCCCTGAAGGTGATCCTCGACATCGCGCTCGACGTTCCCGAAATCAAGGAGCGATTCTACCGGGAAGCGCGCACGGCCGGGAAGCTCACCCACGAGAACATCACCATCATCCATGATGTGGGGGAAGAGAACGGACGCCCGTTCATCGTCATGGAGTACCTTCCCGGATCGGACCTCCGCACCCTTCTCGAGCGTCCCGGTGCCCTGGCATTCGAAACCAAGCTCTCCATCGCCTCGCAGGTGTGCCGCGGACTGGCCTATTCCCACGGCAAGGATATCGTCCATCGGGATGTGAAACCGGCGAACATCCGGATCCTGGAGAACGGGCGCGTCAAGCTCATGGATTTTGGCATTGCCCGGCTGGGATCCAGTGCACTCACATCCACGGGGACTGTGCTGGGGACGCCGTACTACATGTCTCCCGAACAGATCCAGGGGAAGAAGGTAGACAGACGCAGCGCTATCTTCTCCTGCGGCGTCGTGTTGTACGAACTCTTTACCTCCCAGAAACCCTTCGGCGGCGAAGAACCTACATCCGTCATGTATAAGATTGTGCATGAGGAGCCGGAAGGGTTCGAGGCATTGAAGAAGCTTCTCCCACCTGCGCTTCCCGTGATTCTGGAGAACATGCTTCGGAAGGATCCCGCCCAGCGCTATCAGGACATGGATCAGGTGGTCTCGGCCTTTGAAGCACTCGCCGAGGACGTCAAAGAGAGAGAGCAGCAGAAACGACCCAGAAAAGAGGTGCGCGGGAAGAGGGCGATCCCACGGGCTCCTGCAGAATCTGCGCATGAAGCATCCACGATCCTCGCGGAACGTACTCCCGTGGCACCGGCTTCCGAAACGGCGGGCACGCGGACCCGGCTCGGCGGGAAAGTGCTTGCCGCATCTATCCTGGTGGTGGTGGTCGCGGCCGCCGTGCTGGAGTATCTGCTGTACCCCGCGACCCCGACAGGCACGGTGATGCTCACCGTTCTGCCCTGGGCGAGCATTACCGCGATTCAGGACGAAGGTGGCGCGAATCTCCGACTGCCGGAGGCCCCGACGACTCCTTGCCGGCTATCGTTGCCCCCGGGACGGTATGCGGTGACCTGCGCACACCCGAAGTATGGCAGCCACATGGTAGTCAGGTTTGTTGTGCAGGCCGACTCCGTCTCAGAGGTGGTTCAGTCGTTGCCGGGCTACAATGTGGACGACATTCTCAGGCAATATTGATATGGAGGACGCACTCATGATTGACCAGCGATATGCACGAGTTCTACTCGCGCTGATCACGGTCGTCTCGCTTCGTTGCACCGATGAAGAGCTCCCTTCGACCCCCGGGCCGCCGTACCTCCGCACAGCCGTGGAGTTCACGCGCAGCGTGCAGCCGACGCCCGAGACTCCCATGCAGGTCGGGCAATCGGTGAACGTCCGGTACGGAGTGGCGTACACGCTTGCACCGACGGAAGTCCGCACACCCAACCTGGCACTCTATGTGAGCGTGTACGGTCTGACACAGCAGGACAGCCTGTTGGTGATCGGCACGCTTCCCAACAAGGAGTACCCTTTGGCCGGGGCGGCCGGCATCACCCTCGATTCGCTCCAGATCACCGTGCCAAATCAAGCGGTCAGCGTGACGCTCGAGGCATTCATTGACACTATCGCGTTTTCCAATCCGGTTCTGGAGATTAGCCGGACTTCCTGGCCAGTTCAATAGCACAGACCTCAGATGACCATGCACAGCGCACAGTGGAAACTCAGAGCGGGTGTTGGGATGTTGGTGTGGGGTATATTCGTTGCGGGGATCGCACAGGCGCAGACGAACTCGGAGATCTTCGCCCACTTCACGTTCAATTTTAACAACCCCGGGGCGCGCGCAACCGCGTTAGGCGGCGCGTTTGTCTCCCTTGCGGATGATGCCACGGCAGCGGAGGCGAATCCGGCCGGGCTGACAACCCTCGTCCGACCGGAAATCTCCTTCGAATGCAAGGCAATGCGTTTCACGCGCACGGTGGACAATTTCTCTCATACGGGGACGGCTGCGCAGTATTCCCTCGTGGGAAAGGATTTCACGTCTCATGTCATCAGTCCATCCTTTGCCAGCGTCGTAGTCCCTGCGGGGAAACTCACGCTCTCCGCTTTCCGCCACGAGCTGGTGAATTTTGAGAGCAACTTTTACACCCGGGGTAGCTATGTTCCCCCGCTCACGGATGGAAGTACATTTTATCCCGTGAGCGCCTCCCTCGAAATGTCAGTGGTGAATTATGGCATCGCGGCGGCGATGAAGGTTTCCCGGCAGGTCTCCGTCGGCATCTCTGCGGGATTGTCGCACATGAACGCTTCTTCTCTGCTGACACGCTACGGCGTCGAGGTCTTCGATCCTTCCACCGTGCTGAGCGACGACGCCATCGATGACGCCGCGTTCGACTTCATGGTCAACGTCGGCGTGCTCTGGCGTCCAACGCCGCGGCTTTCGATCGGGGCCACGTTCAAGCGCCGGCCTTCATTTTCGCTGGAGCAACGCTTCCGTTTTATTTCGTCCTGGCGCGACTCCGTGATGAACCGGAAGGTG
>JADLEA010000366.1 GCA_020846365.1 Bacteroidota bacterium | reverse complement strand
CTTCGTCCCAGCCTCATAGATCAGGTCTACTTCGCTCTTCTCGCTTTCGACTCCCACGATCGATCCGTCGTCGTCCACGCCGAAGAGAATATGTCCCCCTTTTGTGTTGGCAAATGCGATGAGCGCCCGCGCGATCTTCTCCTGTGTTGATACCTTTCGTTTGAATTCAATCTCGAAACCCTCACCTTCTTCGATGAGCCGGTTCACGTCTTTATAGTCCATCTCAGCTTCCCTGGTCTGTGGCACTGGTATCCGGTATCAACGGCGCCGGTTCCAGCGGTGCTGGTTGCAGCGGCGCGATTGCCGAGTCTTCACCCTGGGGAGACTGTTGGCGTGATCTTGATGTATCCTCCTCTCCTGTCGTCGTTGTGATGATTTGCCTGCGCGCGGCCATCCGGTTGAGCACGATGGCCTTGCGCCGGAGCACATACCGCGAATTCGCGTCGGGCCGATGGCGGAGCGGGCTTGGGATGACCGCTGCCAGACGGGTCGCTTCTTCAAGCGACAGTGCCGCTGCCGATTTGCCGAAATAGGTCCTGGCCGCCGCCTCGATCCCGAAAATCCCCCGTCCCCACTCGATCAGGTTTACATACAGTTCCAGAATCCTTTGCTTGCTCAGCCGCCCCTCCATGAGCACCGTGATGACGGCTTCCTTCAGTTTTCTGACCGGATCTTTGGAAGTCGAGAGGAACAGATTCTTCGCGAGCTGCTGCGTGATCGTGCTGCCGCCCCGGGCGACTCGGCCCTCCTCCAGATTCCGCTCCAGAGATTCCTGCACTTCATACCAGTCGAACCCTCCATGCTCGTAGAATGTGCCGTCTTCAGCAACGACAATCGCATCGAGGACATGCCTGGGGAGGCGGGAGATCGGAATCCACGTTTGCACGATCTTGAGCGGTTTTTCCTCATCCTCTGCTTCATCCACCCTCTGACGCATCAGCGCCGTCTCCCGGGGATTGATGGACTGCAGAGCCATGATGCTGGCGAATGGAATCGTGAGGATTTCAAAGAGCAGGAATGCCCCAAGGAGAAACACGACGGTCTTCAGCTTGTGCGCGCGGACCCAATGCAGGGCGCCGCGTAAGGGACCGACAGGAGGCACGACCTCCGGAGTCTGAGCTGGTGTGGACACGATATCTATGCGGATCGTCCGGAAACTGGTTGTGCGTCCAGGAACTGCTGTAGGAGAAGGCGCGCCGCCATGACGTCAACTGCGCCTTTGGCCCGCCGCTGCTTGCGGCTCTTCCCTCCAGCGATCAGGATGCGCTGGGCCTCGATACTCGTATAACTCTCGTCCCAGGCCACGACCGGGACAGGATGCCGGCGTCTGAGCTGCGCGATGAATCCGTCCACCTCCCGCGCCTTTGCCCCCTTGCCGCCGTCGGGAGCGTACGGCATCCCGACAACCACCAGCGTTACTGCTTCCTCGTTGATCAGCACGGTCAGCCGCTCGAAGAAGGTGGCGTCGTTTTCCCAGGTTCCCACCGGTCCCGCGATCACGCGCAGGGGATCGCTCATCGCAAGTCCGACCCGTTTGGTCCCGTAGTCGACGCCCAACACCCGCCCTGGTGTTCCCTCCTCCATCCTTACTCCTCGAATCTCTCGGCGCCGCGGATTCCCGGCACCCGCTTGATCTTGTCCAGGATCCGCGCGAGATGATCCGTGTTCTCCACGTTCAGGATGAACGTCCCTTCGAACTGTCCGTCCTCCGATTCGATGTTGACGCTGCGGATGTTGGTATTGTTCGATGAGGAGATCGCATGGGTCAGGTCATTCAGCATGGACGGACGGTCGTCACCAGCCACGCGGATGCCGGCGACAAACAACACGCCGTTGTCCGATGGCCACTGCACGTCGACAATCCGGTTGCTGTCGCTTTTCATCATAGCCTGGATGTTGTGGCAGGACCTGCGATGGATTTTGATGCCTTCGCCCGTCGTCACAAAACCGACCACCTCATCTCCGGGGATCGGCTGGCAGCATTTTGCGTAGTTGTGCATGAAATTGTCGTGCGTGCCGTTGAGCACGATGCCACCCGTAACACCCCGCGCCGTGGAAATGAACCGGTTGAAGAGCCCGTCGATGCGCGATTCCTCTGCGGCTACCGGCTGAGGGTGTTTCTGTTCCTCCAGGTACAGCGCAATCACTTCGTCGGCATCGACCTTCCCATCCCGCACGCCGAGGTAGAACGCGCTCAGGTTCTCGAGCTTCTTTTCGCGGATGAATCTGCTCAGGTCATCGTCATTGATGCTGACCTTCGCCTTTTTGAGCCGCCGTTCCCACTGTTCCTTCCCCTCGTCGATGGCTTTCCGCTGCTCATCCTTGATCCATCGCCGGATATGCGCTTTGGCCTTGTGGGTTCCTGCGAATTTCTCCCAATCGGGATTGGGCGTCTGGTTCTTCGACGTCAGGATTTCCACCTGGTCGCCACTTTTCAGCTGCGTGTCCAGCGGCACGATGCGCCCGTTTACTTTGGCCGCGATACAGTGGTCACCCACCTTTGAGTGGATTTCGTATGCGAAGTCAATAGGCGTCGATGCGCTGGGAAGGATCTTCAGGTCGCCTTTGGGCGTGAAGACATAGATCTCGTCCTGGTAGAGGTTCAGCTTGAAGCTTTCCAGGAGCTGCTGTGTCGGGACCTGCCCTTCCGCCGCATTCTCGAAAATCTCGCGCACCCAGCTGACCCAGTTGGTCAGTTCCGGATCGACGGCGGCGGCGTTGTCCTTGTACGCCCAGTGGGCGGCCACACCTTTCTCTGCGACCTCATGCATGGCGACGGTCCGGATTTGCACTTCCACCATCTTTCATTCCGGTCCGACGACGGTCGTGTGGATGGACTGATAGCCGTTCTTCTTGGGCACAGAGATGTAGTTCTTGAACCGTTCCGGGTTCGGGATGTAGATATCGGAGACCGTGCCATACACGGCGAAGCAGTCGTTGGGGTCCTGCGTGTCCAGGATGATGCGAACGGCGAACAGATCGTACACCTCTTCCAGCGGCTTGTTCCGCTTGATCATCTTGTTGTAGATGCTGTAGAGATGTTTCGGACGGCCGCTGATCTCAAACTTGAAACCTTCTTCCCGCAGGCGCTTCTCGATGGGCTGGGAGAATTTGCGGATGTAGTGCTCGCGCTCTCTCCGGCGGGACTTCAGGTCCCGGGCGATCTGATCGTATGCTTCCCGGTGCAGATGCTTGAAGGAAAGGTCCTCCAGTTCCCACTTGACATTCGCAAGGCCGAACCGGTGCGCGAACGGAGCGTAGATGTCAAGGGTCTCTTTCGCCAGCCGCCGTTGCTTCTCGAGCGGCAGGTACTCGAGGGTACGCATGTTGTGCAGCCGGTCCCCGAACTTCACCAGCATCACCCGGATATCGTTCACCATCGAGAGGAGCATCTTGCGATAGCTCTCGGCCTGGGTGACGTCATGGCTCTTGAAGATGTCGGAGATCTTGGTAACGCCGTCAACGATCTCGGCTATCGTGCTGCCGAACTCCTCGCGGATGTCCTTGATCTGATACTCCGTGTCCTCGGCCACGTCGTGGAGCAGGGCTGCGGCGACAGACACGTCGTCGAGGGCGATCTCTTTTGCGACGATCTTTGCGACGGCATAGGGATGGTCGAAGTACGGTTCGCCGGAAGCACGGATGTCATGGCGGTGGGCGTTGAAACCAAAGTCAAAGGCACGGCGGATAAGCGCCTCGTCTACCCGCGGGAGGCTCTTCTGACAGAGCACCAGCAGGTCGTCCAGCTTCTTCTTGTACTTTGGGTTTGTCATCGGTGCGCATTCCCTCTGCGTCTTGCAGAAGTGCGGTGCCCTTTACCATTAAGAACAGCCCGTGAAAGTGGGAAGTTCAGACCACGAAAGTTACAGAAAATATAGGCGGAACGCGGCCGATTGTCAAGCAACCCTTGAGGTGGGTGTCACTCCGTACCGAATAACCGGTCGCCTGCGTCACCGAGACCCGGGAGAATGTAGCCGGATTTGTTCAGCGCGCGGTCAAGGACAGCAGAGAAGATCGGGACATCCGGATGGGCGGTCGTCACGCGTTTCACGCCCTCCGGCGCGGCGACGAGGGCGACAAATCGGATGCGGCGGGCGCCCCTGCGCTTGAGAAAGGTGATTGCCGCGGTGGCGCTCCCCCCTGTGGCAAGCATCGGGTCCAGGAGGAGGACAAGACTCTTCCGCAGCCCCTGGGGAAACTTCGAGTAGTAGTCCACGGGTTCGAGCGTTTTCTCGTTCCTGTAGATCCCGACATGGCCGACACGCGCCTCGGGCAGGATGTCCAGAAAGCCGTCGATGAGACCAAGGCCCGCCCGGAGCACAGGCACGATGACGATATCGTCTGCGAGCCGGTACCCGGCGGTCCGTTCCAGCGGCGTCCGCACACTGGTCTTCCGCAGCCGGAGATCGTGCGTGACGGTGAATGCCATCACCGACGAAATGCGCCTCAGGGTGGTCCTGAAATGATGGTTGGTGGTGCTGACATTTCTCAAAATGGCAACATCACGCTTAATCAACGGATGGTCAATGATGGTGAGGTTTTTCATAGCCGGCCTTGTGGATGGAGGTCGCGTGCGAGAGCGTTGGCTGCGACAAGAAGCGGGTCCCAGAGCGGACTAAACGGCGGCGCATAGGCGAAGTCCGAGGAACGGAACGCATCCACGGTAAGATGCTGCTGCAATGCCACAGCGAGCGCATGGCTCCGCAGCACAGCCCCCTCCTCGCCAAAGAGCGTACCTCCAAGTAAACGTCCGGTATTCCGATCCGCGATGAGCGTGACTGTGATCCGTTTGCTGCCGGGCATCATTCCGACGCGGGAATGCGCGGTGATGGTCTGGGAAACGGGAGAGAAACCTGAAGCGATCGCCTCGCTTTCATTCAGGCCGAGCCGGACCGCCTCAAGCTCGAACACTTTGAGTGCAATCGAACGGAGCGCGCCTTCAAACCGGGCTCGTCCCCCCGCCGCATTTGTCCCCGCGATCCAGCCGGTCCTGGCCGCAATCGTTGCAAGCGGGATGTACATCGCGCTGCCCGTGAGAGCGTTGCGCACTTCGCAGCAATCCCCCGCAGCAAAAATATTCTGCTGGGAAGTCTGCTGCCGCTGATCCGTCAGTATCCCCCCCGAACGGCCCATACGGATACCGGTACCTGCTGCGAGGGCTGTATTCGGATTCACCCCCACTGCCACGATAACCAGATCCGCTGAGTACGTTCCATGCGGAGTCAGGACGTGCGTGGCCGTCCCGTCTGCACGGACAGCGACGGTAACCGGAGTTTCCTTCCCTCTGAAAACGACTCCGTGCTGGATGAGCACGTTGAGGATGGCTTCCCGGGCAATGTCCGCCATCCCGACCATAGGGAGATCGTGGTCATGCAGCATCGTGACGTCGATGCCGCGCAGGCGGAGCGCTTCAGCCATTTCCACCCCAACATAACCCGCGCCGACAATGACGGCGCGGCGGGGATGTTCCTTCGCGATGACACGGTTCAGGTG
>JADLEA010000365.1 GCA_020846365.1 Bacteroidota bacterium | reverse complement strand
GTACATTTTTCGGTGGACACTGGCGGACAGAAAGCATATTCTGAGAACAGCGCACCCGAAGCCCCCGGTTTTCAGTCCGGCGTGCGGGTCGCTTAACCTGCTCCACTTCACAGGTCCATGAGGGAACAATGCCGGCACTTCCACCCCGTGCAGAGATGCAACGGGCGTATCTCAAGCGGGATGAGACATACGATGGGGTCTTTTTTCTCGGAGTGCAGACGACGGGAATATTCTGCCGCCCTTCATGCGGAGCCCGCAAACCGCAGCCGAAGAACGTTGATTTCTTTGCCACGGCCCGCGAAGCCGTCTTTGCGGGGTACCGCCCCTGCAAACGATGCAGACCGATGAGCGCAACGGTCGAGTCTCCCTCCTGGGTGAGGCAGCTACTCGCGCGGGTGGACAGCTCTCCCGGCAGCCGGATTGCGGACAGCAAGATTCGCGGCATGGGCATTGATCCTGCCCGCGCCCGGAGGTATTTTCAGAAGAACTTTGGGATGACCTTTCAGGCATATTGCAGAGGGAGAAGAATGGGTAAGGCACTTGAACAGATTCGCAAAGGCCGCGAGCTCGACGACGTCACGCTCGGCCATGGCTATGAATCCCATAGCGGTTTCCGGGAAGCTTTCGGCCGGACATTCGGCGCGCCGCCAGGGAAGGCACGAGAGACCGATTGCATCCTCGTCGCCTGGATCGAGAGCCCTCTGGGCCCCCTGATTGCCGGCGCCACAAACGACCACCTCGTCCTGTTGGAGTTCACCGAGCGAAGGATGCTCGAAGCACAGTTTACGACGCTGCGGAAAATCTTCAAACTCCCGATAGTGCCGGGCAGCAACGCAGTGCTCGACACCTTGCGAGATGAACTCTCCCGGTATTTCGAGGGTGCCTTGAAGAAGTTCACCGTGCCCCTGGAATTTCCGGGGAGCCCGTTTCAGAGGAAGGTGTGGGAGGGACTCCTGCACATACCGTACGGAAAGACGATGTCGTACGAAGAACTCGCCGACCATATCGGGGCACCCCGCGCACAACGGGCCGTCGGACACGCGAATGGACTCAACCGCATGGCGATCGTGATTCCCTGCCACCGTGTGGTGAACAAAGGAGGAAGTCTCGGCGGCTACGGAGGAGGCGTCTGGCGCAAACAGCGGTTGCTTGAGTTGGAACGGGGAGAAACTACGCTGGGCTTCGCGAAGGAAACTCT
Source organism: Bacteroidota bacterium (assembly GCA_020846365.1). Taxonomy (GTDB): domain Bacteria; phylum Bacteroidota; class Ignavibacteria; order UBA10030; family UBA6906; genus JAGDMK01. Next base: position 3,853 of record JADLEA010000365.1, on the reverse strand, counting down.
TTCCGATGTCCCCTACCAGAAGGCTTCCAGCTCTCCTGCCCGTCGCATGAATGCATCCACGCGTTCGCGTTTCTGACGGGCAAGTTCTTGCTGGAGGGGCAACACTGAAACACGGTTGCGCATGGACTGCCTCGCGGCAAAGCGCCCGACGCCGGCAATCATAACTTCGACGTCCTGCACATCGCCCATCGCGGTCTGGTAAGACTGCATCCACTTGCGTCGCGCACGGGTCATCCAGGGAAGCACCGGCGTAAGGATCTCGGCGGCATACCGGACTTTCTTGAATGCCACGCGCAGTCGGTGAATGCTGGAAGGATCGGAAGCCGTGACAGCGCGTTGCAGGCGCAGCGCCTTCGCAAATGCCCCCGCCAGGAATCCTTTTGCTATGGGTAATGCCGCGGCATCGAGGGCCCGCTCCGTGTCCATAGCAAGCAATCCCTGCTGAATCACGGCACATTCTCTCTCGATTTCCTGGACATCCATGGACCGGAGATACGTCATGCATCGGCCAAGGAGAATCCTCTCCCTCGCTCGAAGCGAGTTGACGTACGTCCGAACTGCCGGAGAGGATCTCGAGAGCCCGCGCATTGCCAGAAGTCCGATGTGCACATCCCGGAGGGCATTGCATTGCCTGAGGGCTTTGCGGAGCACCCGGCGGACCCCGGCCGTCCGGCATCCCGGATTCACCGCCCCGGCCAGTTCCAGGGCGGCGATGAGACGGCGGAGGGCAACCCGCAGGTCATGAATCGCGGGTTCCGTCGGACGACGGCGCATGCGCGAGAGCTGGCGGAAGAACTGCTGCCGGCGGTCATCGAGTGAATGGCTCACCAGCATGCAGGTACCTGTCGATGCGCCCGCCCGGTTCTCTCCTGAAGCATCTCTCGGTTCTGCGTTACGAGGCCGGGAATTCCGGTGACGGCGCACTGGCCGTCGCAATGCTCGTTTACTATTCGATGATCGATACTTTGACACTGAAGACCTCTTCAAACATCTGCGCCTTCTTCGTCATCGCCCACTTCTCGAGCAATAAATCGCCATCCCCGCGCAGGCGGATACTGAAGCGGGGTTTGCGGTATTCGACTTCAAACTCCAGCACTTTTGACGCATGCTCGTTATCCATGGCATCTGCGAGCCGGAGTAACGAGGCCAGTTTCGACACGACCACCTTGTCCCGGGACGGGAGCGCGCGGTAGAACTCGTGCTGCGGTTTCGGCAAGGATTTCCGGTGATACCGGGCGGTGTTCGACACGATAGCCATCTGTTCCTTTGTCAATCCCACAATGGGCGTCGCTTGCAGCAGATATTGCGAGTGCTTGTGATGGTCCGTTGCTCCCACGAAGCCGCCGATGTCGTGCACAAGCGCAGCAACCTCCAGCAACAGACGGTGCTCCAGCCCGAGATGGTGAAGCTCACGCGTGCGGTCAAACAGCTGCACGGCAAGCCGCGACACGGTCAGTGCATGCTGCTCGTCACACTGGTATTTGCGTCCGATCTGCAGGGCGGACGCAATAATCTGGTCGCGCCGCAACGTCTTGCGCTCCCCGTAGAGCTCCTCCACCATGTCCGCCAGAATGCCGTCCTTCAGACCCACCCGTGGAATGGTAAGCTCATCCACCCCGGCCAGTTGGAGTATTTTCTGAATGATGATCGAGGCGGGGATGATAACGTCGGCCCGGTCCGGCCGCAGGCGGAGCTGCTGCACGCGTTCTTCGTAGGAGAGGTTGCGCAGGCGTTTCAACAACGTCTTGAGCTCATCGAGAGAGAGAACCGTGTCACGGTCGCGGCCCAGCTCCTGACGGCGGAGATCACCCAGCGCCTCCATGTTTCCCCCCGTGCCGATGCACAAATCCACCTTCCTCCCCCCCAGCTCCCTGCGAATCCGTCTCTGTGTGGCGTCAACGTATTCCTGGATGAGCTGATGGACGTGAGGTTCGCTGCGCGCATCATCGCCAAGCGTGCGCAGGAGCCGGAGCGAACCCATCCGGTAGCTCTCCGTGGAAAGGATCCCCTCGTCGGAGGCAAGGGTGATTTCCGTACTTCCCCCGCCGATGTCCACCAGCACGGCGAGGTGGTTCCGGAGGTCCACGCGTTGGGTGACTGCGGCATGAATGAGCCGCGCCTCTTCCTCGGTCCCGATGACGTCTATCTCAATCCCTGCACCCTGCTGCACGCGGTCCAGGAACAGCTCGCTGTTCAGGGCTTCGCGCAAGGCGCTTGTGGCGACTGCCTTCGTCCATTTCGCGCCGTGGCTGTCGATGGCCTCGCGAAAGCGCTGGAATGCCTCCAGGGCAGTATCCATGGTCCGCTCGGAAATGACGCCGGTGGTAAACGCATCTTGCCCGAGGCGCACGGACTCACGCAGCACCTCAACGGGCGTTATGTGGCGCTCGTTGTCTACCGCGGCGAGGGCCAACCGCATGGCATTGGAACCGACATCTATGGCGGCGAGAATGGGCATGGAGAGTTTCACTCAGGTGTGCACGAATATACACAACTCACCGGTGAATTGCTGAACCGTTGCGGGGTTCTTCCGTTGCGCCGCTGACGTTATGGGCAATCATGACTCGGCGCGCGGATGCTCCCGGGACGATCGGCCTACTTGCAATCGAAATGCAAATGGCCTACAATGGAGAATCCTACCACGATGGAGCACCGCCGCATGATGAAGAGAGAACGGCTTTCGGATCAGGAGATCATGACTGCCCTCAAAGACGCGCCGGGATGGACGTTGCATGCCGGCAAGTTGCATCGTGAACTACGCTTTCCTTCGTTTGTCGAGGCCTTCGGCTTCATGAGCAGCATCGCACTGGTGGCCGAGAGTTTGAATCATCATCCGGAATGGTCGAACGTGTACGGGAAGGTCATCATCGAGCTTTCCACACATGATGCGGGCGGCATCACCGCCATGGACATCGAATTCGCAAAACGGGCCAATGCCCTCCTCCGCGGCGGACCGGGGACGTGAGCTCACCAGAGCAATCACTCATCCGTCCGTACGCCGGCGCGCTTTTCGCCGTCATCGTCTGGGGAGCGTCGTTCATTGCGACAAAGCTGGGACTCCGGGAGGTAGGCCCCCTGACCGTCATATGGCTGCGCTTCGGGATTGGCCTCGTCGTTCTGGGCATAGCGGTGCCCCTGCGCAGAGAGTTCTTTGTTCCCTCCCTTCACGACCTGCGCTTTTTTGTCTTCCTGGGTGCCGTCGGAATCACGATCCATCAATGGCTTCAAGCTTCCGGACTCGTCACCGCACTGGCCTCCACCACCGCATGGATTGTCGCGGCCATACCGCTGGTCATCGCGCTGGTGAGCCGGCTCGTCCTGGATGAGCCCCTCCATAGAAAGCACATTGTCGGCATCGTCGTGGGTGCCATCGGGGTCTTGCTGGTCGTGTCCCGGGGAGACTGGCACCTCCTGGCGGAGGGTGTGTTCGGTACTCCGGGGGACTTTCTCGTGGCCATTAGCACCATCACCTGGGCGCTCTTCTCCGTCTACTCGCGAAAAGGGCTGTACCGGCACAAGGCGGCGCCGATGATGTTCTACGTCATGGCAAGCGGATGGCTGTTCAGCACGATACCGTGGGTACTCGCAGGGGGACCGGCGGAGATATCGCACCTGAGCATACAAGGCTGGGGTGCGATATTATTTCTGGGTGTGTTGTGCTCCGGACTTGCGTACATCTACTGGTACGACGCACTGAAGGCGCTGCCGGTCGCGCAGGTGGGAAGTATGCTGTACGTCGAACCGTTGATCACGATGCTTGTCGCCGCTTCGATCCTCGGCGAACCGGTGACCCTGGCCGCGCTCATCGGGGGAAGCGTGATCCTGCTCGGAGTCCGCATTGCAACCCTGCGTT
>JADLEA010000364.1 GCA_020846365.1 Bacteroidota bacterium | reverse complement strand
GTGATCGGCGTGCATCTCACCGGCGCACTGCACGGCTGGGCCAGTGCCAAGGATGTCATCCTCAAACTTGCCGGAATCCTCACGGTGAAAGGCGGAACCGGGGCGATTGTGGAGTACTTCGGCGAGGGGACCGCATCCATTTCGACAACCGGGAAGGGGACCATCTGCAACATGGGGGCCGAGATCGGCGCGACGACGTCCGTCTTCCCGTACGACGAACGGATGGCAACATATCTCCGTGCCACCGGCCGCGCTCCGATTGCGCACATGGCAGACGGCATCGCCGACTTCCTCCGGGCTGACCCGGAAACCGCTGACGGTCCGTCAGCGTACTACGACCAGGTCATCGAGATCGACCTCTCCGCGCTCGAGCCGATGATCAATGGCCCGTTCACGCCGGACCGCGCCTGGAAGTTGTCGGAATTCGCGGGGGCCGTGAAATCCAACAACTATCCCGAAGAGCTGAGAGTGGCCCTGATCGGCAGCTGCACGAATTCGAGCTATGAGGACATCGAACGCGCCACGAGCGTTGCCAGCCAGGCGCTTGCGCACGGACTGAAAGCACGGTCCGAGTTCACGATCACTCCCGGTTCGGAACAAGTGCGGGCAACCATCGAGCGCGACGGACATCTGAAAATCCTGACCGACATCGGCGGGCGGGTGCTGGCAAACGCCTGCGGACCGTGCATCGGACAGTGGAAGCGTCATGATGTGCAGAAGGGAGACCGCAATTCCATTATCACGTCGTTCAACCGGAATTTTGCAGGGCGAAACGACGCAAATCCCGACACGCACGCTTTTGTCGCAAGCCCCGAAATCGTCACGGCGTTCGCGCTGGCAGGGCGGTTGACGTTTAACCCGGCCCCCGACACGCTGACGAATGCACAGGGCGACTCGATCCGGCTGAACCCGCCCCACGGCGCCGAACGTCCCGGCAAAGGCTTCACCCAGGGCGTCCGGGGATACGTTCCTCCGGCAAAAAACGGGTCGGCAATGCGCGTGGAGATCTCCGCGAAGAGCGACCGGCTTCAAGCCCTTCAACCATTCCCCCCATGGGACGGTAAGGATATCCTCGACGTTCCGGTCCTTGTCAAGGCGAAAGGCAAGTGCACCACCGACCACATCTCGCCCGCCGGCAAGTGGCTCAAGTACCGGGGTCACCTGGACAATATTTCAAACAACATGTTCAGCGGCGCCGTGAATGCGTTTTCGGGTGAGGCCGGCATGGGAAAGAATGTGGAGACGGGCCAGAAGAAGGAGTACTCCGCGATTGCGCGCGACTATAAAGCGCAGGGCATGGGATGGGTCGTGATCGGAGACGAGACCTACGGCGAGGGATCAAGCCGCGAACATGCGGCAATGGAGCCCCGCTGGCTCGGCGGCCGCGCGATCATCGTCAAAAGCTTCGCCCGGATCCACGAAACCAACCTGAAGAAACAGGGGATGCTCCCGCTGACGTTCGCTCAACCCGCGGACTACGACCTCGTTCGTGAAGATGACCGGGTCTCCATCGTGGGTTTGCGGAAACTTGCGCCCGGCACGCCGCTCACCCTCGTCCTGAAGCACGCAGACGGATCGAGCGACCAGTGTCTTCTCAACCATTCCTTCAATGAAAACCAGATCGGGTGGTTCCGGGCGGGGAGCGCGCTCAATCTTATTGCAGCCCGGGGGAATACAAAAGGTGGCGTCCCGAGAGCGTCCGGGACCGCGGTCCGGTCAAGGCCGAAGACCACAACCAGAACCAAAAGCAAGGTCAAGGCAAACCTGAAAGCCAAGCCTAAAGCCAGACCCAACGCAAGGATCAAACCGAAGACCAAGGCCAGGGCCGGGAGCAAGACGAACACGAAGGTCAGGACCAGAGTCAAGATGAAAGCCAGGGCGACAGCGAAGAGAAGAACCGGACCCACAGGCACTAAGGCGAGGGGAAGGAAAACGTCCGTCAGGCGATCCCGGTGAAGACCCGCTTGCGAGTACAAACTGCCTCAAAACGGAGGCCTGTCCGCGGCCGACGGAAATAGAGGAACCAGCCACGTGCGCATTGCGTTATGAGTAGTAACATCGTTCTCATAACATCAGGAATGTGCAATGCGCTACGATCCACAGGTGATTCAACCGTTTCGCGATGAGCTGGTGCGTTTGGGGTTCAAAGAACTCAAGACCGAAGAAGAGGTTGATCAATCGTTGCTGGCAGAGAAGGGGACAAATCTGCTGGTCATCAATTCCGTGTGCGGATGCGCAGCGGGGAAGGCACGTCCGGCCATCGGCATCGCGCTGCAGAAATCCAAGGTCCGCCCCGATCATCTGACCACCGTCTTCGCAGGCGGAGATATGGAATCCACGGCTAGGGCAAGACAGCATATGGCCGGCATCCCGCCCTCCTCGCCGTCCATGGCTCTCTGGAAGGACGGGAAGCTGGTGGAGTTCATCCCCCGGTATCTGATCGAAAGCAGAGACGCGGCTTCGATTGCGGCTCAACTTACCGCGATGTTTCAGGAACACTGCGTCGCAGCTCCGGAGGCAGCGCGGTAGTCTCCGGTCTTTTTCCCCATCCCCCGGTCCTTGAATGACCCTGGCTTCGATCAGCGTCTATCCCATGAAGGCCCTTGACCCGGTGAGCCTGACTCACGCGCGGAT
>JADLEA010000363.1 GCA_020846365.1 Bacteroidota bacterium | reverse complement strand
GGGACTGCAACGGTATCGGCCCCGAGGTTACCCTCCGAACCGCCACAGCACGGTCGATCCGCGCGATCTGCACGCCTGTGCTGGTCGGTCCTGCAGTCGTCTTCGAATACTATGCCCGGCTGTTCCGGATAGGACTCCGCCTCGAAGAATGGAAGGGTCTCAGAACCCCCTCCAAACGCGGCCTCTGGATTGTCGAGTCTTCGCAACTGGACGCTGATGCCATCAGACCCGGACAGCTCTCGCATGTTGCAGGGCTTGCCGCCGGAGAGGCGATCACTTCTGCCGCCAAGCTTGCCCTCGGGGGATTCGTCGATGCCATGGTCACAGCCCCGATTTCGAAGCAGGCACTCCATCTTGCGGGAGTTAAAGCGCCTGGTCAGACTGAATGGCTGCAACAGCTCACGCACTCCCACGAAGTGGCGATGATGCTCGCGAGTCCGACCATGCGTATCGGTCTGGTGACCATTCACGAACCTCTTGCTCGGGTTCCCGCCGTTCTGACCAGGGATCTCGTCGTCCGGCAGACGCGGATTGTGCATGACGCCCTGACGCGGGACTGGGGAATTGCCAAACCGCGCATCGCTTTGCTCGGTCTGAATCCTCATGCGGGCGAAGGAGGCGACATCGGCACGGAGGAGGCCCGGCGGATTCTCCCGGCGATCGAGCGTCTGCGCCAGAAGCGCATGGATGTGGAAGGACCGTTCCCGGCGGACGGATTCTTCGCGCGCTACCGGCCCGGTTTATACGATGCCGTCATGGCCATGTACCACGATCAGGGCCTGATTCCGCTCAAGATGTCATCCGGCAACCGCGCAGTGAACGTCAGCGTGGGGTTGAGAATCGTGCGAACGTCGCCCGATCACGGGACGGCCTTCGCACTGGCCGGCACCGGCACGGCAGATCCCACCAGCATGCAGGAGGCGATCCGCCTGTCGGTTGCCATCGCCGCCAATCGCCGGCGCAGTCAGCGAAGGAGGTTCCATCGATGATTCGATTCACCGATGTCAGCTTCGCGTATGACGCGCATCCTGTGCTGGACAATGTCTCCTTTGAGATCAACCCGGGAGATTTCGTGTTCCTCGTGGGCCAGACAGGTTCAGGCAAGAGCACCGTGTTGAAGCTGATGTACATGGATCTCAGGCCGACGCGCGGGACAGTGGTGGTGGGGAAGTACATTTCTTCCACCATTCACCGCCGGGCCACCCCCCATCTCCGCCGGACCCTGGGGATCATCTTTCAGGACTATCGCCTCTTCGACGACCGGACGGTTTACGACAATGTTGCGTTCGCCTTGCACGTGACGGGGGTGAAGGGAACAGAGATCAAGCGGCGCGTGCTGCATGCGCTGGCAAATGTCGGGCTCAGCCATCAGCGCAACAAACTGCCGGCGGAGATCTCCGGAGGAGAGCAGCAGCGTGTGGTGATCGCACGGGCGCTTGTCAACGACCCGCACTTCCTCCTGGCCGATGAACCCACGGGAAACCTGGATCCGACGACTTCACGGGAGATTCTGGAGCTGTTGAAGGATATTAACGCGAAGGGAACGGCCGTGATCATGGCCACGCACAACTACGAGCTGGTCCGGAGGATGAATGAGCGCATCCTCCAGGTTCGGGATGGGAAAATCTACGAAGTAGAACTGCGCGTAAACTAGACTCCGTCAGCCTGTGTGTTTTGACACAGGAAACCCGGCGACGCGGGTGCGCAGCGAGCCTGCGCTATACGGCTTCGACCCTTTTGACCTCGGGCACTTCCTTCATGATGGCCCGCTCCACGCCTGCCCGGAGCGTCATCACGCTCATCGGACAAACCTTGCACGTCCCGCTCCACGAAAGCTCCAGGATCCCGTCTTCGCGCATGCGCTTGAACTCCACGTCCCCGCCGTCCGCCTGAAGAAACGGCCTCACCTGGGTGAGAGCCCGCTGGATCCGTTGTTCGATTTCCGGTGTCATGACGTTGCGACTCTCAGGATAACTGAATATCGACGGTACCGTTGCCGGAGGCGGAGGCATTGCGAATGCTCACCTGGGCCGCCATGTTGCGGGCAATGCGCATGATACTTTCTGCAGGCCCGTTCGGGGCTTCATCCAGCACGATGGGTTTTCCGTGATCGCCGCTGACCCTGATGCTCGTGACGATCGGAATCTCGCCGAGGAATGGTATGCCCAGTTCTTCTGCAGCGCGGCGGCCGCCGCCGTTGTCGAAGATTTCCTCCCGTGTGCCGCAATGGCGGCAGACATAGTAGCTCATGTTCTCGATCAGGCCGAGAACGGGAACCTGCACCTTTTCAAACATCACAAAGCCCTTGCGGGCGTCGGCGAGGGAGATGTCCTGCGGCGTGGTCACGATGACGGCGCCGGTGAGGGGAAGCGTTTGCACCAGCGTGAGCTGAATGTCCCCTGTGCCCGGGGGAAGATCGAAAACGAGATAGTCGAGCTCACCCCAGTCCACGTCCGTCATGAATTGCTTCACTGCCCCGCTGGCCATTGGACCTCGCCAGATCACCGCCTGCATGGGATCCACGAGAAAGCCGATGGACATGACCTTGACTCCCCAGTTCTCCAGGGGCTGGAGGCGCTGGTTGTGCACGGTCGGGCGTCCGGTAATACCCATCATGAGGGGAATGCTCGGGCCATAGATGTCGGCATCCACGAGTCCGACACGGGCTCCTTCTTTCGCAAGGGCGACGGCGAGGTTTACCGAAACAGTCGATTTCCCCACACCACCTTTTCCCGAGGCGACGGCGATGGTGTTCTTCACGCCGGGAAGCACCGCGGTTTTTTGACGGTGGTCGTGCTGCGTGACGCGTGATGTCATCTCCACCGCCACGTTCCGGACGTCGGGGATGGCATTCCGGATCGCATCGGCTGCGGCATGTTTGAGCTCGTCACGGACGGGGCATGCCGGCGTGGTCAGTTCGATGGTCACGCCCACGGCGTCTCCGTCAATCTTCACCGTCTTCACGAACCCGAGCGAGACAATGTCTTTGTGAAGATCCGGGTCGCGGACGACCTTCAGGGCTTCCAGCACGCGTTCTTCGGTGATTCCACGCATAGGCAGCGTCATTCCTTGTAATGCTCTTGTCTTACTACTCAACACCCGATCAGCGAAGAACGTTCAGGCGCCGTCCCACCTTCTCGAATGCCGCGAGGGCGCGGTTGATATCCGCCGTGCTAAGGGCAGCCGAAACCTGCGCCCGCAGGCGTGCCTCGCCTTTGGGAACCACCGGGTACCAGAGTCCTTTGATATACACCCCCTCCTTGAGGAGCTCTTTGCTCATCTGTTGCGCGAGCGCCGCTTCCCCGAGCATGACGGGGACGATCGGGTGATCACCTTCAAGAATCGTGAATCCCAGCCCGGCGATCTTCTTGCGGAAATACGCGGTGTTCGTGTGGAGTTTTTTCACAATGGACCGGTTCTTCATCAGGAGGTCGAATGCCGCGCCTGCGCCGTACACGATTGACGGAGGAAGGGAGTTGGAGAAGATGTACGTGCGCGCCTTTTGGCGCATGAAGGAGATGAGTTCCTTCCTGCCGCTGATGTAGCCACCAGCCGCACCCCCGATGGCCTTCCCCAGAGTCCCGGTGAGCACATCGACCTGTCCGTGAACTCCCTTTGCCTCCGGGGTGCCTCTTCCTGTTTTGCCGCAGACGCCCACGGCGTGTGAATCATCCACGAACAGCAACGCGCCGTACGTCCGCGCGATGTCCACAAGCCGGTCCAAAGGAGCAAGATCTCCTTCCATGCTGAAGACCCCGTCCGTGGCGATAATGCGAAAACGATAGGGCGAAGTCCTGTCCTGCTCGAGCTGCCGGAGGAGATCATCCATGTCGGCATGTTTGTAGATCTTCCGGTCGGTGGTCTCCGCTTTGCACAAGCGTTGTCCGTCGATGATGCTTGCATGGTTCAGTCGGTCCGAGTAGATCACGTCCTTGTACGATTCCATCCCGAGACTTTCGTTGGTCAGGGACGCGAAGAAGGCCTCGTTGGCGGCCCAGCAGGAGGAAAAGAGGATCGTATCTTCCGTGCCCAGGAACTTCGAAATCTTCTTTTCCAGTTTCAGGTGAATATCCTGCGTTCCGCAGATGAAGCGGACGGACGCGACGCCGTAGCCGTAGTCTTTGATCCCCTGGATGGCGGCTTTGCGCACCGCAGGATGGTTGGAAAGCCCCACATAGTTGTTGGAGGCCAACATCACGACCTTTTTCCCGTTCACGCGCACCACGCCGTCCTGGGCGCTTTGGAGCGGGACTTCGTACTTGAATGTCCGGAGTTCTTCAAGACGCTGGAGTTCAGCGGTCAGCATATCGACGGGGGTAGGCATGGTAATCTCCGTATCTACGGTGGTCGGGTAATACCTTCAATGCTCCCCTTCCGGGGAGGGATGAGCAGATTTGACGAGACGGGCGGCAAAGGAGCCGTCCATGAAATGTACGTGGGGCTGTGTCGCGACAAACCCGTCCTGCGTGACGACATCCCGAGGGAGGAAGCGCCCGGCCGGGTCGAGGGAGAATTCGGGATGCCGTGACAGGAACGCCTTAACGATCTCTTCGTTCTCTTCCGGTTCCATGGTGCATGTGCTGTACACGAGTGCCCCTCCGGGTTTCAGGAGGCGCGCGGCGCTTTCCAGCATCTCCTCCTGCATCGCGGCGAGCTTGTGGATGTCGCTCACATCCCGCTTCCACTTCATGTCGGGTTTCTTTGCCAGAGTCCCGAGGCCGGAACAGGGAGCATCCAGGAGAACTTTGTCGGCGAGCGGGGCCTCGAACCTGGACGCGTCGGCCACACGCAGATCCGCAATGCGCACCCCCAGGCGTTCGCAGGATGCGCGAATGAGCTGGAGCTTGGCTTCGTATTTGTCCAGCGCGATGATCTCCCCCTGGTTCTTCATCATCTCCGCCATGTTTGTCGTCTTCCCGCCGGGGGCCGCACATAAGTCAATGACCCTGTCCCCGGGATGCGGGTCCAGAAGCTGGCAGGGCAACGCGGCGCTTTCGTCCTGAATCGTGAACATGCCGTTCCGGAACAGGTCCATCTGGCCGATGCCCGAGAGCGTCTTGACCCGAACGAAATGCGGGAGGAGCGAGGAACGCGTGTACGGGATCTGTTGCGCATCCAGTCGGGCGAGGAAATCCTCGACGGAGGTCTTCAGCCGGTTGATGCGCAGGAACATGCCAGGACGCTCGTTGTTCGCCATCAACAGGCGTTCGGTGGATTCCTGTCCGAACCGCTCCAGCCACCGCTTCACCATCCAGTGCGGATGGGAATAGAACACCGCCATGTACTGGACGCGGTCTTCCGCAGGGTCCGGATACCGTATCCCCTCGATGTTGCGGATGATGTTCCGGAGCACTGCGTTCACCAGCCCTGCCGGCTTTTCTCCGCGGATGCGCTTGATGAACTCCACTCCCTCATTGACTGCAGCAGCGTGGGGTATGCGTTCGAGGAAGAGGATCTGGTAGAGAGAGACGCGGAGGGTGTTCTTGACGTTGATCTCTGACTTGGCGAAGTTGCCGTGGGAGAAGCCGTTCAGAACCCAGTCGAGACGATTCTGCCACCGCAGGACACCGTGGACGAGCTCGGTCAGCAGGCCCTTGTCCAGGTCGCTAAGCTCGCCCGAACGCAGTTCCGCGTCGAGGACCTTGTCCAGATACGAGTCGGTCCGCTCGACGCGGTTGAGAACTTTGACAGCTGTGCCCCGCGGACCGCTGTACAGGGATTTCCATTCAGCTGCCGGGGAGTCGTCACTCATGCAGACGGCTCAGGCTTTTGCCGTCTCGGAGCTCTTCTTGGCATACTTCTTCATGTACCGTTCAACCCGCCCCGCCGAGTCAACCAGCTTCTGGCGGCCGGTGAAGAAAGGATGGCAATTCGAGCAGATTTCCAGTTTCAGGTCGCCTGCCGTCGAGCGTGTCTCGAACGTATTGCCGCAGACACACGTGACCACGGCCTTTTTGTAGTCGGGGTGAATGCCCTCTTTCATCGCTCAATGCACCTTTGTCTGTATCAATGACGAAGTGGAAGTCAATAAAGATACTGTTTTCCCCCGCAAGAAGCAATCAGTACCCCGGGGGGCTGTATCTTGCAGTTCGCGGCGGGATTCTCTACATTGAGGCAGTTTCGCAGGCATTCGGGTTTTCATTTCAAGCGGGGAACGATGAACGGCAAGATGGTGCGTTTTGCGGCGGCGTGTGTGCTTTTTCTGGTGCCGGGGAGCACACTCTGGGGCGGTGCGAACACCGTCTACAATTTTCTGCGCAATGATGTCGGGGCCCGCGCGGCGGCGCTGGCCGGCAGTTTCACCACCGTTCAGGGGGACCCGAACGCGCTCTTCTACAACCCGGCGAGTTTGGCAACGCTCC
>JADLEA010000362.1 GCA_020846365.1 Bacteroidota bacterium | reverse complement strand
TCGCCCTTACATCGACGGCGACTTCAGTGTCTCCCGGCGGGGGAGCTTCTTCTTCATGAAGATTCAAGCGGCGGAGTGAACCGACACGGGACAAGCGGTAGGTTTGTCGTTTCATCGCATCGTACTGGTGAACAGTGGTGGAAAGGATTCCACTCAACCTACGAAATCACTCTTCCACTATCAACACTTCACTTTCCGGCCGGCGCCAACGGCTTCCGCACTTCCGCCGGCTTCAATGCAATGGGGAACCACATTGAGAACCCTTTTTCTTGCCTGCGCAATGCTCCTATCCACGATACCTCTTCTTGCACAACAGGTGTACCGGGGGGATATCGCGGGAGTTGTCTATGATTCGCGCTCGCTCGAGCCGCTGCCGCAAGCGCACATTATGGTGGTCGAAGAAACCGGCATTGGCGCGGCGACCGACGCGGACGGGAGGTTTCGGCTCAACGGCCTGAAAGTCGGGACGTACAGCTTGCGCATCTCGGCCGTGGGGTACTCACCCATGGTGCTCACCAATGTCGTGGTGACCACGGGGAGAATCCTGCCGCTTCAAATCAAACTGGACCAGACAGCGATCGAGGTGGAGGAAGTCACCACGGAAGGATCATACTTCAGCCGGGCCCAGCAGTTGAGCCCGGTGAGTGCGAACATCGTGAACAGATCCGAGGTCCTGCGCATGCCGGGAGGCGTGCAGGATGTTCAGCGCGTTCTCCAGAACTTTCCTGGCGTCGCCAGCTCGAACGACAACATGAATGAGTTGATCGTCAGAGGAGGTGCGGCCTACGAGAACCTCACGATCATGGATCATATGGAGATCCCTTCCATCAATCATTACGCCAACCAGTTCAACTCTGCCGGGCCGATCAACATGGTCAATGCGGACATGATCGAGGATGTGCAATTCTCCGCGGGCGGGTTCCCGGCGCAGTATGGCGACAAGACGTCTTCCGTTATGAACCTCACCGTGCGGGAAGGGGACCGGTCACGGAGCTTCGCGTCAAAAACGGCCATGAACATGGCGGGGATCGGAACCCTGCTCGAGGGGGGAATTGCCGACGGCCGCGGATCGTACATCTTCTCGATTCGCAACAGTCTGCTCGAAGTCGTGGACAAAGTGATGGGACTGTCCACAATATCGCTTACGGCGGTCCCGAAGTACTGGGACATGCAGGCAAAAGTGGTCTACGACCTCTCGCCGTCACATACCCTCATGTTCAGCGGTTTGTATGGCGACAGCCGGATCGATCTCTCGGGCGATCCCGAGGAGGACGACGATCTTCGCCGGACTGTCATGGATTCTTCCGGCGTTGAGAAGCTGTATCCGCGCACCAAGCAACTGACTGCCGGACTCACCCTGCGGACGCTGCTTGGGAGGGACGGGTACTCGTTGTTCACGGTTTATACCTCGGGAACCACGACGGATATCGACGTCCGGGAGGATTTTTCTGTCCGGCAACGCGGATCAGCGGGAGAGGTGCTTTCCCACCGCGTGCTCAGCTCCCGGCGGGTCTTCTCCAATTGGGGATCGGAAGCGTTCGTGGGTGGAAAGGTCGAGCTCTTCCTGAAACCTCATGACCGGCATGAACTCGCGGCCGGACTCCAACTGCTGACTTCCCGTGGGTGGGAAAACGATGTGTACATCGCCCCTGACACTGCACGTTATGATCTCAACCGGGACGGTGTCTTCGAAACAGGCCCTGTCGTCACCCCGGAAGGGGTGTATTCGCAACGGGTGGGGTTCGGAGGCGCGAGCAAGTACTACGCCTTCGTCAGCGACAAATTCACCCTCTCATCCCGCTTCCATCTCACGATGGGGCTTCGCTACGATCACTTCACGTATTCCGGAGGCGGAGCCTTCTCTCCGAGGTTGGCCCTCAGCTACGCCATCGTGCCTGGGTCCGCGACCCTGACGCTTGCCACCGGCCGCTATGCCCAGGTGCAACCATTCCCGTATTACTTCGACCGGAGGGATATCGGCTACAACAGAACATTGAGCGACATGCGGGCGAATCACTATGTCCTCGGGCTGGATGTCGTGCTGGGCAGGGGGCTCAAGATGAGCGCAGAGACCTACTACAAGGAGTACGACCAGGTGGCGGTGAGCGAGGAGTTCATCTATTCCGCGGTGGATACATTCTGGTCCGACCGCTACCTGCCGACGGGGCGAAGGGAATCCTACGGGATAGAGTTTCTGCTGGAGCAGAAGCAGGTTGAAGACGTGTACGGGACGGTAAGTCTCTCGTTGTCGCGCACACGGGAGACCGATCCCCGCATCCCCCCGCTTGTCGACCGGTACGCATCCGAGTTTGACTATCCCCTGATACTCACGCTCATCGGCGGGAAGGTCGTGAAGGGCGTGCGCACCTGGCTGGATGACTCTCCGTTCTTCCTGAAGTATCCTTCCTATATTCTCCCGCTTTCGGATGAGATGGAGATCAGCTTCAAGTTCCGTTATCAGACAGGCCGGCCGTATACGCCCCGTGAATTTGTGGGATGGAAGCAGATCCGCGAAGGAGGCGTGCACTGGTCAAGAGGGGCGTGGGTGACATCCGATGACTACAACAGCGCGAGGTATGCGGACTATTCGCGGCTGGACCTGCAATGGCTGAGTCGTTTCTATTTCAGCAACTGGAACATCAACGTCTACGTGGCGCTGATGAATGTGCTCAACCGGAAAAACGTCTTCTACCAGAACTACCGGTCCGATGGGACTGTGGAGACCGTCCACCAGTTCGCGTTCTTCCCGGTCGTCGGTATTGAGGCGGAGTTCTAGAGCCGCTACTTCAGAAGCAACAATTGCCTGGTCGCAAGGAAGTCGCCTGCCTTGAGACGGTAGAAATACACGCCGCTTGCCAGTCGGGAGCCGTCAAACCTCACCGAATAGAACCCGGGCTTCTGCTCCTCGTTGATGAGATCGGCGAGGTGTTGCCCGAGAACCGTGTAGACGGAAAGTGTCACCCTGCCGGCATGGGGGATTCCATAGCGTATGGTTGTCGACGGATTGAAGGGGTTGGGGTAGTTCTGTTCAAGCCGGTAGGCGAGCGGGATGGCAGGCGTTTCCGTGACGTCCGTCGTCTGTCCGTTCACCCGGAAATAATCGACAATGGAAGTGAATGCGGGAGCATTCGGGCCCGCGTTGGAGGCGAAGAGCGAGACCCCCGCCAGCGCGAGGGGATGCCGGATTCGGCTCGCAAGGTTCCAGCTTGTGCCGTCGGTGGAATACCATTGGCTCCAGAGATGTCCTTCCCGGATGACGCGCAAATAGAGCGGTTGGGTGCCCGTAGCCCCGTTTGCGGGGCTGTACACAAAGATCGTAATCTTGTTGCGCGTGAAGCCGTTGTTGAACGACGCCGCGAACATGTACGTGCCCAGAGCAGTAGAAGAGTAGTCGAAGCGGATCATGTTGGTGGCATCCTGTTCCGCCACGATGCCCTGCGTACGGTACTCCGTGGACGTGCCCGTAATGGGGGAATTCCATTTCACATCGATCTGCACGTCGGTGTTGTTCGCCGTTTGATAGACGTGAGGAGCGTGGTAACCGTCAACCCAGAGCTCATGGGAGATCACGCCCGGCAGGGCGATCGTCAGGACCGAGTCCGGAGTGGCAAAAGTCGCGTCACCGAGCGGATCCACGGGTGCCCAACGCGGATGCAGGGCTGTGCTGTTGAACTCATCGGTGACCAGCGAGGTGGGCGCCGCCGGGGCAAGTGTGGTGAACATCGCATCTGCCGTGGCGATACCGTTCCCCGCATTGTCCGTAACGACAATGCTGAAATGATAGTTCGTGTTCGGCGTCAGGCCGACGATGGGGATGCCATGCGTGAGGCGCAGCAAGGTGTCGCTCATCGCAAGACTGTCGTACGAGGAGGAACGTCCAAACGAAACCGATGCGCGTGCAGGTTCATCGGTGTCGAAGGTTATGTATGCTGACGTCGCCGACACTTCCGTCAGCACGTTGGTGATGACGGGTGGAACCGCATCGGCGGGAACAGGAGTGAAGGACACCTCGTCCACGGAAGCGGTAACATGGTGTGCGACGATGAGTGCTGAGCCCCTCTGC
>JADLEA010000361.1 GCA_020846365.1 Bacteroidota bacterium | reverse complement strand
CTGTTTGATGACTATCAGGCGGCTACCGAGAAATACCGGGTGAAAGATGCCACCGAAGAGCATCAGGTGATTCCCTCCACGAAAACCGGCAGACCGGTGGCAGGCGAAGCGAGTTCGGAGCCGGTCCGGGAAGCCGAGATCCTGGATTTCTTTGACGTCGAGACCGACGTCCCGGCGCGCGAAGCGGAACCGCGCGGGGAATTCCACACGCTGCTGAACAGGGTCCTGCTCGTCCTGAAGAGCGTCCTGTTCTGCAATACCGCGGTGTTCTTCTGGCTGAACCGCGAAAAGCAACAGCTCGTCCTGGAGGGAGTGGCAACGGACAATCCGTCCTTCACCGGGCAGAAACGTCTCCCCCTGGCCGAAGATATGCTCAGTCAGGTGGCCACCTCCGGCAAGCCGAGGATTCTCTCTTCGGTGAACCCTCAGGGAGAGACGGAGCTCCTGCGCTACTATGAGGCCTCTGCCGGCATTCGTTCGGCGATCGCGGTGCCGGTTTTCTACCGGAACGAGATGCAGCAGGTGGAACCCGTCGGCGTGCTGGCCGCAGACAGTTCGGCAGAAGATGCCTACGGGCAGGAGACCGTGGAGATTCTGGGGAAATTCACGAAGCTCGTTTCGTCGTTGATCAAGACGTACACGGACAAGTATGATCTGCTCCTGGATGCGGAGGTGCTCAGTTCCATCCGACGGTTGCAGGACGCGGTGAAGTCCAATCCGGAGGAACACACCATTCTCGCGGCGCTCGTGGAGGAAGCCGAACGTCTGGCGGGATGGGAGTATCTGACGATCACCATGTATGCCGAGGAAGCACACAACTGGGTTGTGCAGCGGGTTGTAAATCACACCGGTGAGCAGTATGTCCTTCCTTCGCAAGTCGTCGACGTGGAGGGCAGCGTTGTGGGCGAGGTGATTTCCGGCAACCACGTGGAAGTCATACCCGACCTCTCCAGCGATGAACGGCCCAGGTTTCATCTTGGTGAGAAGCTTTCGCGAGAAGGCAGCTTCGTTGCGGTCCCTATCAGCTCCTTCAACAGGTGTTATGGTGCCCTTGCGCTGGAAAGCCGGAAGGGGGATGGTTTCTCGGGGGGAGAAGTGGAGAGCCTCTACAGACTTGTCGAGAATGCGGGCGCATCGCTTGAAGTGGGATACATGAATGACCTGGTCAGGGAGTTCGCCTCAACGGAACACATGACCGGCATGATGACGAAGAAGTATTTCCTGCGGAGGGTCGAAGAGGAAGTGCAGCGGGCCGAAGACAGCAGGGCGGAGCTCGCCTACGTAGTCTTTGCCGTCGACGCGCTTGATGAACAGATGCGGCGGTATGGAAAACACATTCAGGATGTGCTGTACCGCGACCTGGTCTCGCTGCTCAAGGAATTCCTGCGCCCGTACGACACCATAGGCCGACAGGACGGTGCTCTGGCAGGGGTCCTGCTCGCGAACATGACCGCGAGCGACGCATACCTCTGGGCCGAGAAACTCAGAAAACTGATCGCCAGTCACGTGATCAACTATGGACAGAAGACGTTTTCCGTAACTGTGAGCCTCGGGGTCTGCGGGCTCTCGGAACGCATGACCGCGCGCGACCTGCTGACAGGCGCCACGCAGGTCTATCATAAGGCCGTGGAAAACGGCGGCAACGCGGTACGAGTGTTCTAATAGAGTAAACACTGTCAATCGAAAATCATAGGAACATGCTCCATGGCAAAAACTCAGACGTTTGCGGATAAAGCGGCAAAGGCGGCATTGGCGCGCGGATCAAAGTGCCCTAAGTGCGGGGAGATCCTCCAGCCGATCCTCATGGTGACATCAGAGAGATCTCCCGCCAAGGGAACCTGGAAATTCAATGAACGCCGCGTGTCGGTCTGCAAGTGCAACGAGAAGCAGGTGTACTCCTGAGCCAGCGCAAGGCCATCCTGCTTGTGTTGGATGGTGTGGGGATCGGCGAGATGCCCGACGCCTCGCGCTACGGAGATGAGGGAAGCCACACGCTGGCGCACACGGCCGGCGCAGTACATGGCCTGCACCTCCCGCACCTGCAGGAATGGGGGCTGGGTAATATCACACCGATTCAAGGCGTTCCTCCGGCCCGCGTGCCGCTCGCGCACTACGGGAAAATGGCGGAGAAATCCGGCGGGAAGGACAGCACCACAGGTCACTGGGAACTCGCCGGGCTGGTTGTGGAACGGGAGTTTCCGACGTTCCCCGCCGGCTTTCCCGAGAACGTGATGCAGGACTTCCTGCGTGCAAGCGGCTGCAAGGGATACCTGGGCAACAAAACTGCCTCCGGCACGGCGATCATTGAGGAGCTGGGCGCGGAACATATGCGAACCGGATTCCCGATTGTCTATACCTCGGCGGATTCGGTGTTTCAGATTGCCGCACATGAAGAGGTCATTCCGCTTCAGCGGCTCTATGAGATGTGTGAGCGGACCAGGGCGGAGGTCTGCGTGGGACAGGCAGCCGTCGGACGCGTCATTGCCCGCCCGTTCACCGGGTCACCCGGCTCTTTCAAGCGGACGACGAACAGGAAAGATTTCTCTTTCGAGCCCCCGGCACCAACGCTTCTGGATGTTCTCAAGGAATCCGGCGTACCGACTGCAGGCGTCGGGAAAGTCGATGAGTTGTTCGCACACCGCGGGTTCACCTCCTCGTTGCATACGAGAACGAATGCAGAGGGAGTGGAAGAGGTGCTACGGAGATCCCGCACGATGGACCGGGGGTTCATCATCGCAAATCTCGGCGACTTTGACACGCTGTACGGTCATAGAAACGACCCGTCGGGTTTCGGACGGGCTCTTGAAGCTTTTGACGCTGTCCTTCCGGACATCGCGGAAACCGTACGTTCCGGGGATATGTTGATAGTAACGGCAGACCACGGGAACGACCCCGTCACGCCCAGCACGGATCATTCAAGGGAGTATGTGCCCCTGTTGTGCTATGCGCCGGGTGGGCGGGCCGGCACTCGACTTGGAACCCGCGACAGCTTCTCGGATGTTGCATGCACACTCGCGGACTTCTTCGGCGTCCGCAACACGTTCCCGGGAACGAGCTTCTTGTCGCAGATTCTGTACTGAAGGCGCAACGAATGGGGGATGGGACCGTAGCACCTTCTGCAACCACTATAAGGACGCTCCATGGTAAAGATTACCAAGCAGTATACGAATCGGGAGAGCCAGTCTCTCGACAAGTATCTGCAAGAGATTGGAAAAGTAGAGCTGCTCAAGTCGGACGAAGAGATCGATCTCGCCCGGCGCATCAAAAAGGGTGATCAGGCCGCGCTGGAGAAGTTGACCAAGGCGAATCTCCGGTTCGTCGTGAGCGTCGCGAAGCAATACCAGAACCAGGGGCTCTCGCTGGGCGATCTGATCAACGAAGGAAACCTCGGCCTCATCAAGGCGGCAAAGCGATTCGACGAAACCCGCGGCTTCAAGTTCATCTCCTACGCTGTGTGGTGGATCCGGCAGTCCATCCTTCAAGCACTCGCGGAGCAGTCGCGAATCGTCCGGCTTCCGCTGAACCGTGTCGGTGCCCTGAACAAGATCGGCAAGGCGTTCAGCTCCCTGGAACAGGAATTCGAGCGGGAGCCAAGCGCGAGCGAGCTGGCAGAAGAACTCGACATGTCGCTGTTCGAAGTCTCCGACACGCTGAAGATCTCGGGCCGCCACCTCTCCATGGATGCGCCGTTCGCGCAAGGTGAGGACAACAGGCTGCTGGACGTGATCCAGGATGAGCGGCAACCCGCTCCGGACAGCGAATTGATGAAGGAGTCCCTCAGCCGGGAGGTGGAACGCGCCTTGTCGACGTTGAGCGAGCGGGAGGCGGAAGTCATCCGGTTGTACTTCGGCCTCGGCAGAGAACACTCCCTGACGCTCGAGGAGATCGGCGAGAAGTTCAAGCTTACGCGGGAACGGGTTCGTCAGATAAAAGAAAAGGCCATCAGACGCCTCCGCCACGCGTCACGAAGCAAGCAACTGCGTGCGTATCTTGGGTGAGACGTTGTGTTTCCACGTACGGGCTGACCGGCAGCGCACACGTGCTCGCCGGGTTGTTCGTGCTGGCCGCAGTGACGGTCGCACTCACCCTGTCCGGTTGTGGCTCCTCATCCCCGCGGTTCCGTACGGCGGGAGCGGATGCCGGCACCGATGAGGAAAACGAACTGCGCTTTGCGACCAAGATCCGGGAGGAAGTGCGGCGCGAAGATGATCGCACGGTCAGCCTCGACGAGGCACGGAAACGCCTGAGCAGCCGCCGGGTGCCCGCAGGGAAGTACTCCAATACGATTCCCGAAGGCATGAACAGGGATCAGGTGTTGTTAGAAGTGGTGGACTACCTCGGCGTGCCGTACGTGTACGGTGGGAACACCAAAGCGGGGATTGATTGTTCTGGTTTTACGGCACAGGTGTATAAGAACTCCACGCAGAAAAAACTCCCCCGGTCGGCGCGAGAGCAATACGGCTACGGAACGGCCGTGCGCCAATCGCAGCTGCAGTTCGGCGATCTGGTGTTCTTCAATACGACCGGAAGGGTGCCGTCGCACGTCGGAATTTACATCGAAGACGACCTCTTCGCTCACGCAAGCGTGACGCGCGGAGT
>JADLEA010000360.1 GCA_020846365.1 Bacteroidota bacterium | reverse complement strand
CCCTGTCGATCCTGGAAGACCCGCTGATTGCGCTGGACGGCGTATCGCATCTTTCCCTGGAGGGTTTCATTGTGGAATTGGGCCGTGGCATGGGGATCTCGGTCGAGGGGGGAAGCCATGTCACGATCGCCGGATGCACCGTGAGAAACGTTGGGACCTGCGGCATCTTTTTTGGCAAGGGGGCGGTGCAGACCTTTCCCCATCTTACCGCCGACCAGTATGAAGGGATCCCCGCCTCACGCACCATCGGCGCGTTCCAGATGCACTATTATCAGCAGACGACATGGGACCGCAATGCCGGCTCGCATCACCGCGTCCTCTCGTGCGACGTGTACCAGACGGGGGCCGGCGGCATCACGCTCGGCGGCGGAAGCAAGAAGGACCTGATCGCAGGGAACTCCTCCGTGGAGAACTGCCGCGTCTATGATTACAACAGGCACTACAAGGCGCAATGGGCGGGGATCAATGTGGACGGTTGTGGCAACCGCATCGCCCATAACGAGGTCTTTCAGGCGGACCTGCAGGCGATGTTCGTCCGCGGGAACGACCATGTCTTCGAATTCAACCATGTGCATCACGTCGCCCAGAATTCCAACGACGCCTCCGCGTGGTACCTCGGCCGCGACCCCAGCGACCAGGGGAATGTGGTGCGGTACAACTTCTTCCATCACATCGGACGTCCCGATCGCAAGTGGATGATGGGCGTGTACTGCGACGATGCGACGTGCAACGTGCTGATCGAGGGGAACGTGTTTTACAGAGCGGCCTCGTACGGTACCGTGTACAGCAACGGCGGGCATGATATCGTCGTGCGCAACAACATCTTCATTGAGGGCTACGGTCCCGTGTTCCAGCTGAAATCCATGTGGTATGATTTCGGCAGGTTTGAGATCCCGTACTTCTTCGGCCCAAACGGCGTGTACAGGCGGCGTCTTACCCGGGACCTGGATATCCGCAAGCCGCCGTACAGCGTGCGCTACCCGCTCCTGAAGGATTGGTTCGACCTGCTGCCCGACGACTCCACGTACGTCGGCATGCGCCCGCGGCGCAATCTGTTCGAGAAGAACCTGATCGTAGGATATGAGGAAACATACCGGCTGGTGGGAGAGTACGCGCAGTGCGCGTTCCAGGACAATTTCATCAGCCGGACCGATCCCGGTTTTATCGATGCCTCCCGCATGGACTTCCGGCTCCGCGATGGCGCCGAGGTGTTCACCCGGATCCCGGGATTCACGCCCATTCCGTTTGAGCGGATCGGGTTGTATGTGGACAGCTACAGGCCGTCCGTGCCCTCGACCCCGGCGCCGTAACCGGCGCTGAGCGAAGGGATAGCCCTACGGACGGTGGAAAGGACTTCAGAAGCATGATCGATCTCGAACAACTCCTTGCCCGCGAGCTTTCGCTGCAGCCCATGCAGGTGCGGAACGCCCTTCAACTGCGGAAGGAGGGCGGGACGGTGCCGTTCATCGCGCGGTACCGGAAAGAACGGACCGGGGAGATGGATGAAGTGCAGTTGCATGCGTTGTTCGACCGCCACACCTACCTCACGGAGTTGGAAGAGCGCAAGGCCGCAATCCTGGAGTCCATAGAGAAACAGGGGAAGCTCACCGAGGACCTCCGCCGGCAAATCGAAGCGACCATTCAGAAGACCGAGCTGGAAGACCTGTATCTTCCGTACCGTCCGAAAAAACGCACCCGGGCGACGGTGGCGAAGGAAAAGGGACTCGAACCGCTTGCGGATGCCATACGGGCGGCAAACACGCCGGCTGTCACGGAATTCGATCTTCCGGCGGCCGCGGCGCCTTTCGTCTCCGAGGAAAAGGGAGTCCCCACCATCGAGGACGCGCTTGCGGGTGCGGGCGATATCCTGGCCGAGGAAATCGCCGAGAACGCAGCGCACAGAGGCCACCTGCGCACGTATCTCTACGAGAACGGCACGTTTACTTCGGACGTCAAACCGGAACACGCCGCAGGGACCACGAAGTTCGAGATGTACCGGGGCTTCAAGGCAAAGGCGAAGGATATCCATCCCCACAATGTCCTTGCGCTCATGCGCGGGGAGAAAGAAAATGTCGTCGCATTTTCGCTGACCTTCGACGAGGAGGTGGTGTTCGCGTATCTCCGGGACGCAGCCGTGCACGCCGCCGCTCCGTCTCTCCGGGCGTTCTACGAAGCGCTGGTCCGCGATGCCTTCGAACGTCTCATGCGTCCATCGCTGGTGGGTGAAGTCCGGGCTCTCTGCAAAGAATCGGCGGAACGCGAGTCCATTACGACGTTTGAATCGAACCTGCGCCAGCTTCTCCTCTCACCGCCGGCGGGGATGAAACCGACGCTGGGCATCGACCCGGGACTGCGCCCCGGTTGCAAGATTGTTGTGCTGGATGCCACGGGGAAATTCGTGGCGCACGCGACGATCTATCCGCACAAGTCCCCCGGAGAACGGACGGCTGCCGTGCAAACGCTCACGGACCTGATACGCGCGCACGAGGTTGAGCTCATCGCCATTGGAAACGGAACGGGCGGAAGGGAAACGGAATCCTTTGTCACGGAAGTGCTCGCCGCCATGGACCGGAAGCCGGTGCGGGTCATGGTGAACGAAGCCGGAGCGTCGGTCTACTCCGCAAGTCCCATTGCCCGCGGGGAGTTTCCTGACCTGGATGTGAGCGTGCGGGGCGCCGTGAGCATCGGCCGCCGCCTGCAGGATCCTCTCGCCGAACTGGTGAAGATCGATCCCAAGTCCATCGGTGTCGGACAGTACCAGCACGATGTGGACCAGCGCCTCCTCCGGAAACGCCTGGAAGAGACGGTGGAGAGCTGCGTGAACTACGTGGGGGTGGATGTCAATACCGCTTCACGTGAACTCCTGAAGTACGTTGCGGGCGTCAATACCACCATCGCGAAGAACGTGGTCGCGTATCGCAATGAGCATGGGCCGTACAAGAGCCGCGAAGAGCTCCGGCAGGTTCCGAAATTCGGACCAAAGACGTTTGAACAGGCGGCGGGATTCCTCCGGATCCGCGATGGGGGTAATCCCCTCGACAACTCCGCCGTGCACCCGGAAAGCTATCCGATCGCAGAGAAGATCCTCGCCGATCTGGGCATGACGATTCAGGATGTCGTCCTCAAGCCGGATCGGCTGGCAAGCGTGAAGCCGGGAGACTACGTGACGGAGATGGCGGGAGAGCCGACGGTCCGGGATATCCTGGATGAGCTGAAGAAACCGGGACGGGACCCCAGGGCGGAATTCCGGTACGCCACATTCAAGGACGGCGTGAAGGAACTTAAGGACCTCACCCCGGGGATGGAGCTGGAAGGCGTCGTGACGAATGTGACAAACTTCGGCGCATTCGTGGACATCGGCGTGCATCAGGACGGGTTGGTCCATGTTTCTCAGATTGCGGACAGGTTCGTTCAGGATCCAAAGTCCATCGTGCACGTAGGTGAGGTCGTGAAAGTGCGTGTTCTGGAGGTGAACACGCAGCTGAAGAGGATCAGTCTGACCATGAAGGGGGACTCTGAGAAGAAGGAGAAACATGAGAGATCTCACCGCCCGGGGAAAAAGGGGAAGCCGGCTGAGAAGGCCCCCCGGTTCACTATTGAGGACCTGAAGAGGAAATTCAGCAACCGGTAGGGCGCTCCTTCAAGCCCCACCGCCTCTCAAGATGTTCCTGTACTCTACTATGGCATGTTTCCGGTTGGAGTATTGACTTTTGACTCGAAATAGCGTATTCTATGTCTGACATCTGACTTCATATGTCTCATTCAATCTTCCAAAACCTGGGTTCGCGGGCACTCCTCAGTCATTCTATTGAGGAGCAGATCGAGCGCGCCATAACCGACAGAAAGCTCGTTCCGGGACAAAAACTTCCCACAGAACTTGAACTCTGCCGGTCCTTCGGCGTGAGCCGGACCGTCATGCGTGAGGCGCTGCGCGTGCTTCACTCGCGCGGGCTCGTAAGGATTCAGAAAGGCAAGGGGATGTACGTTAACGTGCTGACGGCTGAGTCAGTCACGGACCCCATGAGTCTCTATCTCTCTTTGAACTTTGACGAATCTTACGTGCTGGATGTGATCCATGCGCGGCAGTCGATTGAACCTCCCATTGCCGCCATGGCAGCGAAACACCGGACCCGGGAACATCTGGAGAGTCTGCGGGACAACATGCGCCGGCTCGAGTTGATGACCGATGTGGCATCGGAACTGGCCTCACTCGACATGGAGTTCCACATGCATGTCGTCAGAGCGTCGGGCAATCTCCTCATGCCTCTGGTTGTGGAACCGATTCATCGCCTGATGCCGAAGATCAAGCTGACGATCTACGAAGTTGTCTCGGAGGCGAAGCGATCGGCATTGGAGTATCATGGGAAGATTGTTGCTGCAATCGAGGCCGGAGATGATGCCGGCGCAGAGCAGGCAATGAGCGCCCATCTCCGCGTGGCCGAGCGTCACGCCCGGGAAATGCTGGACATGCGCAAAGAGAAGCATCCGGCAGGCGCGGCATCCACCACCATCCCGCAACCCTAGATCGGCGCGGATGGGCGGGGGAGAGGTCGACCGTTGATCGATGACAAGGAGAAGGAGACCGACGACATGAAGGCATCAACGAGAGAAGGGCACATCAACGCATCAGACGTGGCATGGGAGGTCGTTGGCGAGGGTGTCCGCCGCAAAATCCTCGGCTATGACCGGGAGTTGATGCTCGTCCGCGTTGAGTTTGAGAAGGGCTCCGTCGGGTATGCTCACAAGCACCCGCATCGCCAGGTGACCCTCGTCGAGTCGGGCGAGTTTGAAGTGCAGCTTGGGTCGGAGAAGCGGCGGCTTCGGGGAGGCGACTGTTTCTTTGTTCCTCCGGACCTGGAACACGGTGTTGTGGCTCTGGAGGCGGGGGTTTTGGTGGACGTCTTCACGCCTGCGCGCGAGGACTTCATCGCGGCAGCGAAGTGATCGCTGTCAGGGAATCATCCAACTTGCAGGAGAGTCTATGCACACACTATTTGACCTCACAGGAAAAGTGGCTCTGGTCACGGGATCGGGAACCGGACTTGGCGCCGGCATGGCCAGGGGACTGGCTGCCGCCGGAGCCGATGTCATCCTCGTCGACCGCACGGATCCGGACGAAACAGCTGAGGCGGTGCGCGGGTTGGGCCGGAAGGCGTTGACGCTGAGCGCCGACCTCTCCGGTCTGCCGGCAATACGGGAAACCGTGCGCAAGGGAATCGAAGCCTTCGGCAGAATCGAGATCCTCATCAACAATGCCGGCATCATCCGGCGCACGCCCGCTGTGGATTTTTCGGAGTCGGATTGGGACGACGTGATGACGATCAATGCGAAGACGGTCTTCTTCATGAGCCAGGAAGTGGGTCGGGACATGATGAAGCGTAAGTCCGGGAAGATCATCAACATCGCATCCCTGTTGAGCTTCAGCGGCGGGATCAATGTCCCTTCCTATGCTGCAAGCAAGGGTGCCGTGGCGCAAATCACGAAGGCGCTGGCGAATGAGTGGGCGCAACACGGCCTGAACATCAACGCCATTGCGCCGGGGTATATGGTGACGAACAACACCGCCAATCTCCGGAAGGATCCTGAACGCACCCGCGCGATCTCGGACCGCATACCCGCGGGTCGCTGGGGAATGCCGGAGGATCTGCAGGGAGCAGCCGTCTATCTCGCGTCGAAGGCGTCGGACTATGTCAACGGGCACGTGCTCGTCGTGGACGGAGGATGGATGGCGCGGTAGACCGCGTGGCGCACGCCAACGGTGAATGACCGGCCCTCCACGAAACACGGTGAACGTTGGTTACGCCCGACAATCTCACATTTCATCAGCTCTGCACATAAGGATGACCTGTCATGCACGAAACAATCCGCACGCTCGGTCTACACGGCATCATACCGGTCGTCGCCATCGACAACGCCGCCCACGCTGTGCCTCTGGCCCGGGCGCTTGAGGGGGGCGGGCTCCACTGTATCGAGATCACGTTTCGCACCGCCGCCGCGGCGGAAGCCATCGCGGCAATTGCCCGCGAGTGCCCCACGATGCTTGCAGGTGCGGGGACGGTTCTGACCGTTGACCAGGTCAAGGCCGCGCAGGACAACGGCGCCAGGTACATCGTCTCTCCGGGTCTGAACAGGAAGGTCGTGGAGCATTGCCTCAAGGTCGGCCTCCCCGTGACTCCGGGGGTGGCCACGCCATCCGACGTGGAGGCGGCGCTGGATCTCGGTCTGGAAGTCGTGAAGTTCTTCCCGGCCGAAGCGGCCGGGGGCGTGAAGTTCCTGACTGCCCTCAGCGCTCCGTACCGGCAATTGCGCTTCATCCCGACCGGCGGGATCGATGAAAAGAACCTCCTGTCCTACCTGCGCTTGCCGCGAGTCCATGCCTGCGGAGGGAGCTGGATGGTGAAGCCCGAAATGATCAACGCCGGAAAATTCGACGAGATCCGCGCCATCACCGCGGCCGCAGTCAACACGATGCTCGGGTTTGAACTGCGGCACATCGGCATCAACGCCTCCGATGCAGAGTCGGCCCTCACGCAGGCAACGCTGCTTGCAGATCTGCTGCACCTGCCGTTGAAACAGGGCAACTCATCGCATTTTGTCGGAACGGGACTGGAGTTCATCAAGGGGAAGGGAAGAGGCGACAACGGCCACATCGCGATCGGGACAAACTTCATCGAACGGGCCGTGGCGGCTCTGGAGCGCCGGGGTGCACGCATGATTCCTGAGAGCAGGGTGGAGAAGGACGGTCGTCTGCAAGCCGTATACCTCGATATGGACGTCGCCGGGTTTGCCCTGCATCTGGTGCAAATCTAGCGTGCCGTGGATTGGAGGAATGCCCGGACCTGTCCCTTCATCAGCGACGGCGGCAGGATGCTTCTGCAGCCGCGATTGCAGCATCAGGGTTCCCTGAAGTGAGCCGGGTCGAGAGCGGCTCAGCATAATCACGTTGTCGAAGCGTTGCTTCGATATCTCCAGCGACCATACGAAGGAATCCCACATGCGATATCTTCTTCTCGTCCTCTTCCCCATGCTGCTGTGTGGCCCGGGATGCGCAGGCAGTCCGGAGGTCGTGGTGACGGTGGAAAACCCCGCCGATTTTCCCCGGCCCACAGAAACGATTGCCGTGTCGTGGCAGAGCATTCAGGCAGGAAACCCTGCACTCACACCCGGAACCGTGTCGGTATGGGATGCCGACCGGGAAATTCCCTCGCAGATCGTGGATCTCAATGCCGACGGTGTTCCGGAAGAGATCCTCTTTCAGACAGGGTTCGCCGCAAAGGAGCAGAAGAGTTTCAGAGTCAGAGCGCAGACCTCCCGCACGGAATTTCCTCCGAAAGTTGACGCGCGCTTCGTGTTGCCCCGCGAAGACCTCGCGTGGGAGAATGACCGCGTGGCGTTCCGGATGTACGGTCCGGCTATGGCTGCGGATGTGAGGAACGGCATTGATGTGTGGACCAAACGTGTCCGTTCGCTCATCGTGCAGAAGTGGTACAAGGAGAGCGAAGGTGCCCCGCCGGGCAAGGACACGTACCATGTCGACCGCGGCGAAGGCGCCGATTTCTTCAGCGTGGGAAAGACTCTGGGTGCGGGAGGATGCGGCCTGTGGAAAGAGAACGTCCTGCACCAGCCGGGCGTGTTTACCTCTTATCAGATAGCACAGAACGGTCCGGTCCGGACACAGTTCAAGCTTGTTTATGACAACGGACAGATCAACGGAGTTCCGTTTCATGCAGAGCAGACGGTGACGCTGGATGCCGGGGAGCACTTCAACCGTATCGATGTCGTGTATACGGGAGCAGGCGATTCGCTTCTCGTGGCAGCCGGACTCGTGAAGCGGAAGAACGCGGCGATGACAGGGAACGCAGACCTCGGATGGCTGGCCCTCTGGGGCCCTGTGAATGACGATCCGGTCAATGAGTTTCTCGGAACCGGCATAGTCATGCCTGGTGCCGCGCAGAGTGCAACGGCAGAGGATTCCCTGCATTACCTGCTCCTGGGCCCTTCCACCGCCGGAGCTCCGTTGACATACTATGCGGGCGCAGGATGGACCAGGAGCGGAGACTTCGCGGGGGTACAGGATTGGGAGGCTGCGCTCACCGCTCTGGCGAGCCGCCTTCACCATCCGCTGAAGATCGCGGTATCGGCGGCAAACTAAGGCGGTTCTGGCGGGACCTCTGAGCGCTCTCAGATTCCGTTCACTGTTGGTATGACTGCGGTGCCCCGTCTCCCGGAGCGTCGTTGATGGGGGAATCCGGTAATCACGCGCAGGAACAAAGTATCTTCACAGCACATCGATCATTTGCACAGAGAGGCCACCATGGATGTACGATTCTCCACTGACCCCGGGGCATTCAGCACGATGACGTCCGCCCAACTTCGAAAGACGTTCCTCCTGGATTCGCTCTTTGTTCCCGACACCATCCCGATGGTGTATTCGGACATTGACCGCTCGATAACGGGTTCTGCCGTACCGGCGCGTGCCGGTCTCCAGCTCCTGGCCAGCAAGAAAGAGATGGCCGCAGAGCACTTTGCAGAACGGCGGGAGATCGGGGTCATCAACATAGGGAACACCGGCTCGGTCACGGTGGATGGCAACGAGGTTCATATGGCGCACCGGGACGGGCTCTACATCGGGCGTGGTGCGAAGGAGATCCTGTTTGCGAGCAAGGATGCGGAGCATCCGGCCAGGTTCTACTTTGTGAGCTATCCGGCGCACAAAGCTCTCCCCACTGTCCACGTCCGACTGGGCGAGGCCGAACGGACTCAACTCGGCTCGCAGAAAGATGCAAACCGCCGGACCATCTACAAGTACATTCATCCCCGCGGGGTTGCGAGCTGTCAGCTGGTCATGGGCCTCACCGAATTGGACGAGGGGAGCGTCTGGAACACCATGCCGCCGCACACGCATCAGCGACGGTCGGAGGTGTACATGTACTTCAACGTGCAACCCGACGGCGTGATATTCCACATGATGGGAACGCCGGAGGAAACCAAGCACATCGTCCTTCGCAACGAGCAGGCGGTGCTTTCGCCGAGCTGGTCCATTCACGCCGGCGTCGCAACGCAGGCGTACTGCTTCATCTGGGCCATGGGCGGGGAGAACCAGGTGTTTGAGGACATGGACGGCGTAGCGATGACCAAGCTGGGCTGAGACAACCACGACCGGATACACCACGACAACGCACACAGGAGACAGGCATGCCACTGAAAATCAAGACAGCACAGGAAACGGAATTCGACGTCCTTACGCTCGGCGAGTGCATGGTGCGCCTGAGCCCTCCGGGCCATCAACGCATCGAGCTCACGCCCGTCCTCGAAGTCTACGCAGGCGGGGGTGAGTACAATGTCTCGTATGCGCTTGCGCGGTACGGGCTTCGAACGGCATGGACATCGCGCCTGGTGGACAATCCGATCGGACACATCATCAAGAACCACGCCCGGGCAAGCGGGATGGACATCAGCGAGGTGATCTGGGTGCCGTATGACGGCGTGGGCAGGGCGGACCGGATCGGGTTGAACTTCACCGAGGTTGGCATAGGCGTTAGGGCAAGCGTGACCCTCTACGACCGCGGCCATACGGCGGTGGCGCACATGAAGCCCGGCGATGTGGATTGGAAGCGCATCTTCGGAACACGCAGGGTCCGCTGGTTTCATACAGGAGGCATCTTCACGGCGCTGAGCGATTCCTGTGCCGAGGTGGCCGTGGAGGCTATGAAAGCGGCGCACGATGCGGGAACCGTCGTGAGCTATGACCTGAACTTCCGCAGCAAGCTCTGGCCCAGCAAGAAGGCGATTGAGGTTACGAAAAAGCTCGTGCCGTACATCGACGTGCTCATCGGAAACGAAGAGGACTTCCAGAAGGTGCTGGGTTTCGAAGTGGAGGGGACGGACGAGCATCTCAAAAAGCTTCCGATCGAGGGATACAAGAAGATGGTGGAACGGGTTGTGGGTGCGTATCCCCACGTCCTCGCCGTCGGCACCACGCTTCGCGAAGTGGTGAGCGGGCTGGTGAACAACTGGTCGGCTATCATGTACTATGACGGACAGTTCTACGCTTCGCGTCGGTACGAGCATCTGGAGATCGAAGACCGGGTCGGCGGCGGAGACGGTTTCTGCAGTGGTTTCGTGTACGGCCTCTTGCACGGCATGACCCCACAGGAGTGCGTTGAGATGGGGGCGGCGCACGGCGCCCTGCTCCAGAGCACGCGCGGCGATACAAGCATGGTCACGATGGAGGAACTCAAGCACGTGATGGGCGGCGGAAGCGCACGCATCAAACGATGACCGCCCGCAGTCCTGCGCAAGACTCGCTGTCCAGGCGCACCCGGGGGGCACCGGCGGGAGTGTCCGTTTCTTGCTTCTCTCGGGTGATCTCTTTATTATATCTGCTTGATAACCGCGT
>JADLEA010000359.1 GCA_020846365.1 Bacteroidota bacterium | reverse complement strand
CCCATGATCGCCACGTATTCGTTCTTGGCGATGGACACCGAGACGCCCTGGAGGGCATGGACTTCTTCCGCCCCGCCCATGTCGTACAGTTTGACGATGTCTTTCAATTCGATCACGTTCATGTTACGCGCCCTCGGCCGGCTTCTTCATACCTGGTTTCTTTGCCTCTTCGATGCGGACTTTGGAGCCGTCCTCCAGCTCCCGGTTGATCGCTTTGTACGATCCGGAGACGACCTGCACGCTGTCGCTCACGCCTTCCAGGATTTCCGTGTAGTTGTCGTCGCTGATGCCCCGGCGCACCGGAACAGCTTTCGCCACGCCGTTCTCCACCACGAACACGATCTCCTTCGCCTTGTTCTCCTCTTTCCTCTTCCCGCCGTTGGTCGATGCCAACACTGCGCCGCGCTGTCCGTCGCCCTCCCCTTCCTTGATCTCCATTTTCGGCATGCGGGTGGTCACGCTTTGTATCGGCACTGTCAGGACGTTGTGCTTGGTCTCGGTTTCGATATCGGCAGTCATGGACATGCCGGGACGCAGCTGGATCTCGCTTCCCACGATCCGCATCTTCACTTCGAAATTGGTCACCTCTTCCTGGGTGCCTGCCCCGGTCGATTTTGCCGTGTTGGCGATCTCATAGACCACCGCATTCACCTTGCGCTCCGGGAAGGCATCCACCTCAATACGTGCCGTGTCGCCGATGGAGACGAGGACCACATCGTTCTCACTGACGTCCACGCGCGCTTCCATACGGGAGAGGTCCGCAATGGTCATGACATCCGTCCCCTGGAACTGCACCGTGCCCAGCACGCGTTCGCCGAGCTCCGAGTTGAGCTGGCTCACCGTTCCGTCCATGGGAGAGAGAATTGTGGTCTTCCGGAGGCTTTCATTGGCCTGGTCCAACGACGCGCTGGCCTGGGCGAAAGCGGCTTTGCTTGCTTCGTACGCCGCCCGTGCCTGGTCGAATTCCGATTCCGAGGCCAGCCCCTTCTTGAACAGCGTCTCCACGCGGCGGAATTCGGGTTCGGACTTGCTCAGACTGGCCTTTGTCTGAAGGAGCCCGGCGGCGTATTGATCCCGCTGGGCGACATAGAAATCCGGCTTGATCTTCATCAGGAGATCACCCTTCTTCACTCTCTGTCCCTCCTTCACCGGAAGCGTCACGATTTCGCCGCTCACTTCAGGCGTAATCTTGACCTGCACCTCGGGCTGGATCTTTCCGGTCGCGGTCACCACCTGTGTCAGAGTCCGAGCCGCCACCTTCTCGACCTGGACGGTGGTCACCGGCTCCTTCCGACTCCCGAGGAAGACCACAAGTCCGAGCGCGATGACCAGAAGCCCGATGATCGAGAAGATGATGATCTTCTTCTTGCTTTTTTTACCGTTCTTTGCCATGTGCAGCTCTCCTTGCGATCCGTTAGTAGGTCCTCTCACCGAGGACGTATTCCGCGTTCCGTTTTGCTATGATATAATTGTATGAGGCATTCACCACATTCGCTTCCGCGTTCACGTAACCCGCGCTTGCGACCAAAAGGTCCAGCAGCGTCCCTGCCCCCAGATTGTATCGTTCTTCCGCAATTTTCCGGTCTTCGGAGGCAGACCGCAGTCCTTTCTGGCTGACATCGAATTGCTTCATCGCGGCTTCCAGATCCAGCATCGCTTTCTTGACTTCTACGCCGATATTGCGCTCGGCCTGGGCGACGGTGATCTCTGCGTTGCGCTTCGACGCAATGGCGCTTTGAACGGATTGGTTCGTGGCAAAACCGTCAAACAGGGTCCAGCTCAGGTTCAGCCCCCAGTAGATGGTCTTGTAGTCGAACACATTCCCAATTTCTTCGTTGTTGCCGTTCAGACCTGCCCTCGCGCTCAGCACGGGGAAGTAGTTGGCGCGGGCCATCGTGACGCTCGAAGAGGAAGCATCGAAATTCTCCTTGGCACCCAGATAGTCCGGCCTGTAGGTCAGAGCGGTATTCGTGAGCGCGGCGATATCCGTGTACTTCGCGCGCGTCGCGGAGACGTCCGTGGAATCGATCGATCCCGACACCGAGGGGTCCGCGAACTGGTAGTCATCGGCCACATTCAGTCCCATGAGCGCGACGAGATCGGCCTTTGCCTTGTCAAATTCATTCTGCGCGTTGATCAGGCTCAGTTCATCGGAGGCGACCTGAGACTGCTGCCGGTATACGTCGGCCAGGGAAAGCGCACCCACCCGGTTCGATTCCTCGATGCGTTCCAGCTGACGGCGGTCGCGTTTCAGGTTTTCCTCGCTGACCCGCACCAGTTGCTCCAGCCGGAGCACGTTGAGGTATTCGCTTTCCACCTGGAAGACCACCGACTGGCGTGTGCGTACGACGGTGTGTTCAGTCGCTGCAGAGGTCGCGTTTGCCCTGTTGAGGTTCGCCTCGCGCTCGAAGCCGTCGAAGAGGGTCAAGCCCGCACTCAACCCGGCCTGGAAACTCCCCGTGGTCGCGTTCGCACTCGATCCGGGAATCGGGATACCTTGTGTGTAAATCGGTCCCTCAACCTGTGACCGGGTCCAGGAACCCGAGGCACTCAAGCTGGGGAGATACCGCCCGTAGGCCGCAAGCACGCCGCTTTCAGCGGAGCTCAAATTGTTCTGCGCTTGAATGACATTCAAGTTCCGCTCCAGGCCAATCTGCTTGGCCTGTTCAAGGGTCAGTATTTTGGGTTGTGCACCTGCCGCTACCGTGGCAACGATAATCGCGATGCTCAGGGCTGTGAGACGCACGCTCATGGTCTACTCCATATCTGGGTTTTTGTGGGACGAAAGGACAGGAACATCCGGGGACAATCCTGGAGTTATAGAGGAAAAACAGCCTGTTTTGGGAGATCGTTCCGCGTTGGCGGCCCGGTCCATTCCCTCCATTAGACGATTTTACGCACCCTAAAGTTTCATGGGAGAAAGAGTTATCGGAGCAGCTCATCCTTGATGGAAATCAGGTACGCAAGCGCCGCATCGTGCTCGTTGGGGATCCTGCCATCCAGTATTGCATCCTCGATGGCCTGCTTGAGCACGCCAACGGCTTTGCCCGGCGGGATCCCGCAGACGGCCATGATCTCGTCCCCCTTTACCGGCGGCTCCCAGTTGCGGATCCTGTCTTTCTCCTCCACCTCCCGGATCTTCTCCATCACCACCTCATAGTTCCGCAGGTACCGGGCCACCAGGCCGGGGTTCTTGGACGTGATATCCGCCCTGCACAGTTTCATGAGATCGTCGATGTCTTCACCGGCTTCAAACATCAGCCTCCGTACGGCCGAATCGGTCACCAGGTCGTCCACCAGGACCATCGGGCGCAAGTGCAGCCTCACGAGCTTTTCCACGTACGGCAACGGGCCATGCGGGAGCCGAAGCCGCTGGAAGATCTTCTTCATCATCCTGGCACCGACCTCTTCATGACCGTGAAACGTCCACCCGACCCCCTCCTGATACGCCTTTGTCCTGGGTTTTGCGATGTCATGCACCAGCGCCACGAACCGTAACCATACATTGTCCGTCGTCTGGGCGATGTTGTCCACCACAATACAGGTGTGCCGGAAAACGTCTTTGTGATGATGGTCCCTCCGCTGATCCACCCCCGCCATCTGCGCGATCTCCGGAAAAACAAGATGCAGGAGACCCGTTTGAAACATCAAGTGCAGCCCGACGGATGGCTTGGGGCATTTCAGAAGTTTCACCAGCTCCTCGGTCACGCGTTCCTGTGACACAATGCGGATCCGCTCTTTCATATCCCCGATCGCTTTGAGTGCGCCGGGCTCCACCTCAAAACCCAGCTGCGAAGCGAACCGGACAGCGCGCATCATCCGGAGCGGATCATCGTCGAACGTCTGCTCCGGATCCAACGGCGTGCGCAGGATACCCTTCGTGAGATCGGACAAGCCGTCGTACGGATCGTGGACCTCTCCGAAGTGCGCCGCATTCAGCGCAACAGCTATCGCATTCACGGTGAAGTCCCGCCGCGAGAGATCTTCCTCCAGCGTGGCCGGGGTGACCTCCGGCTTGCGGGAGGATTCAACGTACTTCTCTTTGCGGGCGCCGACAAATTCGAGCTTGCCTTCCCCTACCGGAACCATAGCGGTTCCGAATCGTTCGAAGGTCACGACGCTCGACAGCCCGAGGTCCCGTGCGGTTTCCCGGGCGAAGCCGATGCCGTCGCCCATGACCAGGATATCGATGTCCCGGCTTTCCGTACCCTTGAGCAGGTCACGCACATAGCCACCCACGACGTACACCGTACGGCCGAAGCTATCCGCAAGCGCGCCCATCCGGCGCAGAAGCGGATGCGTGATCTCCATGTGGGTTTTCCGATCGGACATTCAAGTCGGTAGCTGTTGTTGACCGATTTTCTGCATGATGCTGGTGGCGACCTCCAGGGCGCGTTTTGCGTCCTCCGCCGTCACCGCCGGCGGCGTCCCGTTCTTCACCGCGTCCGCAAACAACTGCAACTCGTGGCGCAGCGCGTTCACCTCACGGGGCTCGGGCTGCTCATAGACAATCTTCTTCCGGGTCCTGCCAAGTCCCATCTCCCCGAGAACCATGGCGCCCCTCGCATCCGAGGCGTCCTCGGGAAGCAGGCGGAACACTTCCGCCATCCCCTCTGCAAAATCCAGAGAAATGTATGCGTTGGGCTGGAACAGGCGCATCTTGCGCATGGCGCGCTGGGAGATCCGGCTGGCCGTGACATTTGCGACGCAGCCGTTCTCAAACTGCAGTCGCGCGTTGGCGATATCGACCGTGTCCGATACCACGGCGACACCGTTCGCATCGATCTGCCGCACGGGCGATTTCACGAATGCCAATATCAGGTCAATGTCGTGTATCATGAGATCCAGCACCACGGCCACATCGGTGCCACGGGGTTTAAATTGCGCCAGCCGGTGCGACTCCACGAACAGGGGGTGCAACGGAAATCCCTCCAACGCAAGGATCGCCGGATTGAAGCGCTCGATGTGGCCGACCTGCACGACGGCGTTCTGTTCCCGTGCAATGCGGCAAAGCTGTTCCGCTTCGTCCACGCTCTCCGTGATCGGCTTCTCGAGAAAGACGTGCACCCTGCGCGCGAGAGCTTCCCGCGCAACGGCAAAGTGGGCAGTCGTCGTGGTTGCCACGGTCACGGCATCCACGCCATCGAGAAGCGACTCCAGGGACGCACACGCTACGGTGCCGCATTCGCCCGCCACGGCGCGGGCCTTGTCACCGTCCGTATCATAGATGCCGACGAGCTTCACACCCGGCAGGTCCGCTAGCATCTTGGCGTGGAGTCTTCCCAGATGCCCTGCTCCGATCACCCCGACGCGAAGGTTGTCCATAAGTTGCTCCTTAGGCATGCCGTGCGGCCAGGCGCTGGCCGTTTGTCTGACGCTTGCACCATTCCACAAATTCGGGGACCGTCTCGAACACAAGCTCGCTGCCGGCAGCAAGCACCTTTTGCCGGTCATAGGCGTCCCACAACACGGCCGCCATGGTCACGCCCGCCTGCCGGGAAGCGCGCACATCCGCCATGGAATCCCCGACCATGACGGTTTCCTCCGCGGACACGCCGAGACCCTCGAGGATCCGTGTGATCCCCTCACCGTCCGGCTTGTGGTTCACAACATCATTGCCCGTCACGACCATGTCGAAGTAGTCCTGGAGTGCAAAGGCCTCCAGCGTCAACGCCGCGGTGCGGCGGCCTTTCCCCGTGAAGACGGCGAGCTTGATCCCGGCCCCCTTGAGAACCCGGAGGGCATCATCCATCCCTTCGTGAAGACGCGCCAGAGAGGAATGGTTGTCGCGGTAGAACACGCACAACTCATCCATAATCTGCGCTGTGCGATCGCGGCCGAACACCTTTTCCACGGCCCCTTCTTCCGGAGGACCGAACAGCCCGATGATCTCCTCCGGCGAGAATGCACGGCCGAGATGCGCGCGCGCCACGTGGTTGAACGTCTCGAATATCAACAGGTTGGTGTTCGTTAATGTCCCATCCACATCAAAGATCACGCATGAAAGCCGCTTGAGGCGTGCCATTCCTTACCTTTTCCTGATCCGAAGAGATGCCAGATTAGTAATATACACACACTGCTCGCGAATTTCAATTCACCTTGCTCTTCAATGCAACGATCTGTACCTTGATACACTCAACAGTACAAGGCCTCCCATGGTATCTCCGACCCCGCGCACGTGCATCATCCTCCGCAAGAACGAAGACCTCCGCATCCGCGCCGGTCACGTCTGGGTCTTCAGCAACGAAATCAGGGAAACCCACGGATCTCCCGCCGCAGGGGACATCGTGGAAGTGCGCAATGTCGGCGGCAAACCTCTCGGACTGGGATTCTATCATCCCCACTCGCTCATCGCCGTGCGACTGCTCTCGCGCACTATCGAAGAAATTGACGACACGTTCTTTCGAACCCGGATCGCCAACGCTGCAGCGCTGCGCGCGCGGCTCTTCCCCGGAAACCCGGTCTACCGGCTCGTGCACGGTGAGGCGGATTTCCTGCCCGGCCTCGTCGTGGACCGTTTCGGAGAGTATCTGGTGGTGCAGACATTTGCCTGCGGCATGGATCTCCGCCTCCCCCTCCTTTGCGACATTCTGGAAGAGATGTTCCATCCTGCAGGGATACTCGAACGGAATGAATCTCCGTCGCGGGTGCTCGAGGGACTCCCTCTTCGCAGCGGCATCCTCCGGGGCAGCGCCGGAACCACAATCTATGAAGAAGACGGACTGTCGTTTTCAATCGATCTCGTCTCCGGGCAGAAAACCGGCTTCTTCCTGGATCAACGCTTGAACCGGCCCCTCATACGCGGGTTCGCTCCGGGATCGCGCGTTCTGGATTGCTTCTGCAACGACGGCGGCTTCGCGCTGCACGCCGCCCGGGGAGGCGCTTCGTCGGTTCTGGGCATCGATAGCTCAGGCGAAGCCATCGCGAGGGCCCGGATCAACGCCCGGAACAACGGACTCCTGAACACCACGTTTGTGGAGAACGATGTGTTTGCGGCACTCGGTGAATCGGCCGGCAGGGGTGACACGTTTGATGTGGTCGTGCTGGACCCCCCCTCATTCACCAAAAGCAGGAAGACAGTCCCCGCAGCCAAGAAGGGCTACAAAGAACTCCACCACCTCGCCTACCGGGTCCTCCCCCCCGGTGGAATCCTCCTGACGGCCTCCTGCTCCCATCATATCCTCCCGGAGACCTTCCTGTCGGTGATTCAGGAGACCGCGGTCAAGGACAATCGGGAGATCCAGTTGCTCCATTGGCGGGGTGCCTCTCCCGATCACCCGACCCTTCCCGGCGTACCGGAAACGGGGTATCTCAAATTCGGCGTCTTTCGCGTGGTCTGATTGCAATTGGGCATGCAAGAACCTATTTTAGAGAAGGATTGTTTTGAGGTTGGAGTATGAACGAGAGGACGACATGATCGCACGCATCGGAAAACCGCTCATCGTTGCCTGGTGCATGCTCGTGCTCTGCGCAGTTGCTCTGGACGCGCAGACCACCCGCACCGGATGGGAACCTGCCGCCCCGCGGGATTCAATCCTGCAGGCGGGCATAGAGCCAACGGATCCGACCAGCCCGGACCGCTACCCGAATGTCTGGAGCCTGGATATCCTGATCTCCAACGATGGTTTCGGATTGGGAGGGTTCTATCGACGGTCGTTCACGGAGGACCTTTCGGGCTTCATCAGCCTGACGGTTTCCGAAGCGAAGGACGATCGGGAGTTCGAATACATCGACCCCTATTACGGCATCTCGTACACGCCGGGCAAACTGAACCGTTTCATCGTCATCCCCCTCATGGCGGGCATACAATACAGGCTCTTTCGCGAAGACATCGTAGACACGTTCAGGCCGTATGTTAACGCGGGGGTCGGGCCGGCCATGATCTATCAGATGCCGTACGTGGATTTTGTAGACCTTGGGGGTGGATACTTTGAGGCGCAGCAGGTGGAGTTCTTCAAGAGCATCGGCAAGGGCCACCCGCACTACACCGCCGGGGGGTTCGTCGGGTTCGGGGCGAATTTCGGCACCGAACGCAGCAACATCTTCGGCATCAATTTCAGGTACTACTACACCCACCTGTTCGGCGAAGGGCTCCCTTCCCTCTACAACTCACGAACGCGTGAGGTCTCGGCGACCAAGAAGGACTTTGGCGGGTTTGTGATCAGCCTGAACATCGGTATCGCGGTATAAATTGGCGAAAGGCACTGACGGACGCGAAGTGTTGCCCCCCAACTTCTTCACGGACCATCAGTGCCTTTCATGGCTTCGGCAACTGCAATATACTACGGTCCGCCCGCGCCAACCGTGACGCAAGTCACGGGATCCGGCAGCCCACCTTCCTCATCGCACTTCCCGCGTTCCCTTCACCCGCTTTCCTGTGATACCGAGCACAGGCGCCAGGTGCCGGCCGGTATGTGACGCAGAGACCTGCACGATCTCTTCCGGGGTGCCGGTCGCCACGATCAAACCACCGTCTGCGCCCGCATCAGGACCGAGATCAATGACCCAATCCGCACACTTGATCACGTCGAGGTTGTGTTCAATGATGACCACGGAATTCCCGGCGTCCAGCAGCGCATTGAAGCAGTGCAGCAGCTTTGCGATGTCGTCCACGTGGAGACCCGTGGTGGGTTCGTCAAAGAGGAACAGCGTGTGGCGGTCCGCAGGCGGCGAAGCAAGATGCGCGGCAAGCTTGATGCGCTGGGCTTCCCCCCCGGAAAGCGAGGTTGCGGGCTGGCCCAGC
Organism: Bacteroidota bacterium; assembly: GCA_020846365.1. GTDB lineage: Bacteria > Bacteroidota > Ignavibacteria > UBA10030 > UBA6906 > JAGDMK01. Next base: position 6,576 of record JADLEA010000359.1, on the reverse strand, counting down.
CGGATGTACCCCAGTCCGACGTCCTGAAGGACCTTCATCCGTTCCGCGACTTTGCGCCCGCTTGCTTCCTGACCGAAGAATGCTGCGGCCTCGTCCACCGTCATGCCGAGAACGTCGTCGATGTTCTTTCCGCGGTACCGGATGTCCAGGATGTCCCGCTTGTAGCGCTTCCCCTTGCACACGTCGCACGTCAGATACAGGTCGGCAAGGAACTGCATCTCCACCTTTACCACCCCGTCGCCTTCGCACGCATCGCAGCGTCCGCCGGGGACATTGAACGAAAATGCTCCGGGTTTCAGGCCGTGCACGCGCGCCGCCGCGGTCCCCGCGAAGATCGTTCGTATCAGATCGAATGCATGGATGTAGGTGATCGGGTTCGAGCGCGGCGTGCGGCCGATCGGCGACTGATCCACCATTTCGACGGCGCTCAGATGCTCGACCCCCTCGATCGCCCGGTGACGTCCCGCCTTCTCCCCACCCTGATGCAACGAGCGCAAGAGGCCGTGATGGAGGATGTCATGGACCAGGGTGCTCTTGCCGCTTCCGCTCACGCCGGTAATGCAGACCAGGGCGTTGAGCGGGATCGCGACATCGATGTTCTTCAGATTGTGTTCCTCTGCGCCCAGGATCCTGAGCGCGTATCCCCCGGCCGGCCTCCGGTCCTGCGGCACAGGAATGCACTTGCGTCCCGAGAGATACGCACCGGTCAGGCTCACCGGATCCTGGAGGATGTCCTCCGGCCGTCCGTTGAATATGACCTCTCCACCCAGCTCTCCGGCACGCGGCCCCATGTCCACGATCCGGTCGCTTGCCCGCATCATGTCCGCGTCATGCTCCACCACGATCACGGTGTTGCCGGCAGCGCGCAGACGCTGAAGAATCCCTATCAGCTTCTTGTTATCCCTCGGGTGCAATCCGATGCTCGGTTCATCCAAAACATACACCGCCCCGACGAGCGAGGATCCCAGAGAGGTGGCAAGGTTGATGCGCTGTGACTCCCCTCCGGAGAGCGTGCTGGAGAGCCGATCCAGCGTAAGGTATCCGATGCCGACATCGTCCAGGTACGCCAGCCGCTTGGTGAGCTCTTCGAGGATGCGCCGTGCGATGCCGGACTCGTAAGCCGTCAGGTCAAGCTCACCGATGAATCTCCGCGCCTCGGTGATCGTCATTCGGACCACATCCGGGAGGCGTTTCCCGGAAATACGCACGTTGAGTGCCTCCGGGCGAAGGCGTGCGCCGCCGCAAGCCGGACACGTGGTGTATGCCCGGTAGCGACTGAGGAGAACCCGGTAGTAGATCTTGTAGGCCTTTTTTTCCACCATCCGGAAAAAGGGCTCGATCCCGTCGAAGCCCTCCCCCCCTTCACGCACCAGGCGCACTTCTTCCTCGGTCAGCGCCGAGAAAGGCACATCGACACGGATTCCCAGTTTGGGCGCGACCCTCAGTAGCGAGCGCAGGTATTCCTTGAACTTCGGGGTTGACCATGGCTGGATGGCCCCTTCCCGGATGGACCTGGATCTCAGGGGGACGACGAGATCCATGTCGATTCCGATGGCCCTCCCGAACCCCTGGCATTCGGGGCAGGCACCGAAGGGGTTGTTGAACGAAAACAGGCGCGGATCGGGCTCCTCGTACACGATGTGACAATCGGAGCATGCGAAATTCCTGTTGAAATTCAACCGCTCCCCGGTGGCCGGCAGCAGAAGCGTGGCTATGCCATTCCCCGATGCAAAAGCAGTCTCGACTGAATCGGCAATACGATTGTCTGTTTCATCTCCCCGGTAGACGATCCGGTCGACAAGGACTTCGATGTCCTTCGCACGCGTGCGGGGAGGGACAGACGCCTCGTTCAGGTCAACAACCTCACCCGCCACCACGACACGGAAGAACCCTTCCTTCCTGAGGTTCGCGAGCGCTTGCTCCATCGATTCCTTGGGATGGAGCGGCAGCGGAAACGTGACGTGCAGTCGCAGTTCCCCGGCTCCGCTCTCCCGCAGTTTGCCGTCCAGCGCGGTCATGACGGTCTGCACAGAATCCCGCACAACCGGTTTACCGCACTTCACACAGAACGTGCGGCCGATGCGTGCGAACAGGAGACGGAGGTAGTCGTAGACCTCGGTGGATGTTCCAACCGTCGACCGGGGATTGCGGGTATTGGTCTTTTGCTCGATCGCCATCGCCGGGCTGATCCCTTGTATCAGATCCACATCCGGCTTGTCCATCCGTTCCAGAAATTGCCGGGCGTACGAGGAGAGACTCTCCACGTACCGCCGCTGTCCTTCTGCGTAGATCGTATCGAACGCCAGGCTGGATTTCCCGGAGCCGCTCACGCCGGTGATGACGATGAGCGCGTTGCGCGGGAGCTCAAGGGAGATGTTCTTGAGGTTATGCACCCGCGCACCCCGGATGGTAATGCGGTCAAACACGGAACATGCTGAAATTGTGAGACGAATCGAGAGTTAAAAGCTATCACAATCCCGGGGGAAAAGCAACCAAACAACACGGCCCCGGCGAAGCATCTCGCAGGGGCCGTGAACAACGGGAATGAAGTGTGCTAGTTAACAGTACCGCCGAACGTGTAGCCCATGGTGTTCTGGACGTTCGGGCCTGTCACGTTGATGACCACGTTCACCGGCGTGGGCTCGTCGATACTCCACGTGCCGTCCTTCAGCACAAAGGAGAAGTCCGTCGTGCCCGGACCTGCAAAGAGCACGTCGGGGAGTTCTACGGCGCCGTTCGAGCCGAAGATGACCGTCACCTGATTCTGCGAGATTCCCTCGGACGGCGGAGGCGGAATCAGCGCGGAGACCGAGATAATCGTACCTGCGGACAACGGGTGCCCGAGGACATCGGCGACTCTGAACGAGATCTGCTGGGAGCCCGTGTTCGGAACGTTGAACGTCGCCGGGCTGATATTGTCGATAACGCCGTCGCCGCTCCAGAGAATCAGCGTGCTGTCCTGGACCACGGCGCCTCCCTGACCCAGCGTCCGCGCCACGACATAGTGATAGCCGTCGCCGTACGCCGAAGCAGCATACACGCCAAGGGGCGAAGGATTGCCGCTGTACAGGTTCACGCTCCCGAAACCGTTCTTGTCGGTGAACACCGTGGGCTGGACCACGCCCGCGCTGCTGCGGAAGTAGACCGCGGTGCCCGGCGCGACCGGATTGCTGTACATGTCGCCGGCCAGCACGGTGATCGCATTCACCCTGCCCAGATACCCCAGCGAGGGGAAGTTGTGCTGTTCCGCCGCAATGGAAAAATGAGATTGCACGGGGAAGCCCCCGTTGATGACGAATCTGACAGGGCTGCAGGTAAGGACCCGGCCCGCCACCGTCGCCGTTGCGGTAATCTGTATCACGCCTGACCGCGTGCCGGCGTTAAACGTGGTGAACGCCTGTCCGCTCGCGTTGGTGGTGACTTGCGCCGGCGACACGTATTCTCCGCCGTTCGGACCATTCGTTGTCGTGAACGTTAGCGCCACGGCATGTGCGGCATCGATCGCAAGACCGAGCGAGTCGCGCACTTCAAATGCCAGCACGGAGGTTTCCTTCCCGCCGACGCCGTACACCGACACTTCCTGGGGTGAAGCGCCCAGGAACGCAATCGTCTGCGCAAGCCCGCTCGAGCTGCCGTCCGTGCTGACCACCGACCGGGGCTGCATGGCGATGCTCAGCACCACCACGGTTCCCGATCGGAGCGATACGGAGATGGTGGTGTCCCGGTATCCGGTCTTGGTCAAGGTCAGCGTCGCGCTCGCAATGCTGTCCGTGGAGAAGGATACCCGGAAGCTCCCGTTCGCATCCGTCGTGGTCGTCACGGTTCCGGCGCTTACACTCTGGGCCAGAACCGCGACATCGGACAGCTTGGCCAGGGTGGCGGCGTCGGTCACGAGACCATTCACCACGCCCTCTCCCTGGGATGCCGTCGTTTCGTCTTCTTTGCAACCGGCGACCAGCAGGGCCAGCACTGTTATCGCCGTCCACACTCCTATTCGTGACATCGAAGTTCCTCTCGCACTTGTGACACAGCAAGGCACATTGCGCCGGTTATTTTGCGCCGCGAACATTGCGGTCGTGCTTATTCATATCGTCGCGCCACCGTTCCACCAGATCCTCTTCCTTTGTCTTCTGGGTGATGCGTTCCTGAAGCGTCGGGACAAGCTCCGCCTTGAGGAGGATCACGAGCTCCTTCTTGGTGATTTCCTCTTTCTCGTACCCGAACAGATACCGGAGCCCGAGCACGTACCAGGGAAGGTCTTTCAGGAACGGTATGCCGGTCCGCACCGATTGTGTCTCATTGTTGTACAACCCACCGATCAGCGTCTCTTCGCCGTCCAGGAGCAACAGGTTTGTTTGCGCCTGGGTCTTGTTGATGATCGTGCTCACCGCGCCCGGGGTCACCGAGCTGCGTTCCACATCCACGCTCACATGGATGAATGGCACGCCCTGTTCGATGATGACCTGGGGTTTCACCTTGATGATGGTGCCGGCGCTGTAGAACTTGTCGATCAGGTTGCCGGCAAAGTCGCGTTCCCGTATGGAGAAATCCTGTCCGACCTGGATACGGCCTTCCTCGCCGGAGCGCACGATGAGCTGGGGACCGGAGAGGATTTCACCCAGTTTGTAATCGGAGAAGAACTTCGCCACGAAATTCATGTTGGCGAATTTCACCTTCGGGGTGACTTCCGTCTTGAAGACGGTGTTGCTGACGTTATCGGCGCCCGCAAAGTCTGCCGCCAGGGAGTAGTCGGCCGTGCTCTTCATGAAGCTCCAGTTCAACCCCACCTCTTCCAGCCGGTTCAGGTTCACCTCGAAGAACACGGCGGAGAGTTTGATTTCGCGGCTTCTGAAGGAGGCGACCTCCCGCTGGATTTCCACGGACACCGGGCCTGAGGTGACGGGCCTGCCGCTGCCGACGGGGCCGACGGTCATTTCGCCGGGCGTGCCTTCCGTGACCTGGATATAGTTTTCGAATTCGGAGAACGCGAGTCCGTTCTTGCGGCAGATGACTTCCAGCGCTTCACGCCACTGGAATCCCTGGATGTCCACATTGATCGGCATCGTGCGACGCTCGACGTCGATGATGATCTTGCCGGTCGTTTTCTTGCTGACCTCGCTGATGGCGCTCAGCGCCCTGTCCATCGGCGTCGAAGGAGCGATGGAGACCAGCTCCTGCGGCGGCGTGTACTCGCGGAATGCCTTGCGTTCAGATTGCGTCTGCGCCTCGGCCGACGGCCCCGCTGCCCACAGCAGGGCGACCACTGCTACTACGAAAAATGCTTTCATGCTCTCCTCGTCCTATTTTGTCTGAGCTTTTTGCTGCTGCGGGCCGTAGCGTATCTTCAGTTCGACCTTTTCAATGATGCCGCCCTTGTTGAGCGTGCATTCGAGTCGACCGCCCTCCGGATCGATACGGGTGACATAGCCGAGATACACTTCATCCCCTTCGTTCATCGTCTGGATGGCGTTGGTCTGATCAAGCACAAAGGCCTTGCCCGGAATGACGGCCTTCAGCTCCGAACGCTCGATCTCGACCAGATCGTGGATATTCGGCGGGAGACCGGCGGAGATGACCGGCGCGAACGGATCGACGTTCAGCGCGTTGGGCATTCTCTGCCGCTCGCCCAGGGAGCTGGAGAGCTCGGAGACCGATGAGAAGTAGGCGTGGACGGTCATGTCGAACGTGACCAGCACCCCGCCTTCCTGCTTCTCCGTGGTCGCCACCTCCAGACCCTTCAGCGTCAGCGTGTGCACCTTGTAGAGCCGGCGGTCATTTTCCAGATACCAGATGAAGCGGTAGAGGTTGTCGAACGGCGCCTCCCCCTTCAGCACATAGGTGTTGTATCCGTAATTCCCGAACGACGCGCCGCCGGTAAAGACCATATCCAGCTTCACTTCCCCGCTCAGATCAATGAGACGGCTGAAGTACGCATAGCTCTGTCCGGTGATGTCCACCGGCGGTATGTCCTTGTTCCGGCTCTCCCAGCGCTTCTGCGTGTCCGTCAGGACGGCGCTGAGATCGTTGAACTGGTTCACCAGATTCGGTGTGTTCTGCAATTCCTCGTCGATCTTGCTGATTTCGGTTTCCAGGGCTGAGATCTTCTTGGGAAGGTTGAACGCCCGGATGTAGGTCCCGACCGCAAGGATCAGAAACAACAAGATCCCGAGGGCGATACTGTTGCGAAGTTTGTATGACACGACCTCTCTCCTTTCCGGGTAGTAGTTACTGCGCTGCCGCAGAAGCGGCAGGGACCTTGATCCGGTACCGGTACACCGTCTGTTCCCGGATTTCCTGCACGTTCACTTCTTCCAGCAAGGCATTGTCAAACAATGTCGCGAACCGCGGAATGCGGGTGCGATACGTGGTGAAACCGTTCACCACCATGTCCGCATCCTTCGCGGCGATGACATCGGTCAACCAGATGGAATTCAGATCTTCGACGCCGTGGCTGAACTGCGTCAGCACTTTGCTCCACCGTTCGCTGCCGGGAACCAGACTATCGTAGAGAGCCATGGACGTCTGATACCGCGTGAGCTGGTCTTCAAGGGCCTGGATCGAGTTGGCCAGCGTCAT
>JADLEA010000358.1 GCA_020846365.1 Bacteroidota bacterium | reverse complement strand
GGTGTACCGTCTCTCCCGGATTCGAATTCAACGATTTTGAGCTGGGTTCCCGGCCGGATCTTCTTGCCGAGTACCCACGCCACCGCAAACTCATCGAACGTCTCACAAATCCCACGTGACGTATGCTCTTCGACTTCCCGCTTGAACAACTGAAACAGTATGCACCGCCGCGCACCGAGCCGTCTGATTTCAAAGCGTTCTGGGGCAGGACTCTTGACGCATCCAGGGCTCATCCCATGAAACTTGAGCTGACCCCTTTCACCCATCAACCCGCAACGGTAGAGGTTCTTGACGCATCGTTTCCGGGATATGGCGGACAAACGATCAAGGGATGGTTGCTTTTGCCACGGCAGCGAAGCGGCAGAATTCCGTGCATTGTGGAATACATAGGGTATGGCGGCGGACGCGGGCTGCCCGTGGACTGGCTGACCTGGAGCGCGTTCGGCTACGCTCATTTTGTCATGGACACGCGCGGCCAGGGGAGTCTGTGGCTTCCCGGAGACACGCCTGACATAGAAGATATTCCGGGACACCCTCAAGTGCCGGGTTTCATGACGAGGGGCGTCCTCTCTCCCGACACCTACTTCTATCGCCGGGTCTTTACGGATGCCGTGCGTGCGATTGATGCCGTGCGCACGCTCAAGGAAATCGACCCATCACGCGTGTTTGTGACCGGGGGAAGCCAGGGAGGAGGCATAAGCCTGGCGGTGGCAGGCCTCGTACCGGATCTTGCCGGCGCGATGCCGGATGTTCCGTTTCTCTGCCACTTCAAAGCCGCCACGGAGATCACCGACCGCGATCCGTATCAGGAACTCGTACGCTTCTGCAAGATCCATCGAGGGAAGACCGAGAAGGTCTTTGGGACGCTGGCATACTTCGACGGGATGAATTTCGCCGCGCACGCCAGGTGCAGCGCCCTCTTTTCGGTAGGGTTGATGGATGATATCTGTCCGCCGCGAACCGTCTTCGCTGCGTTCAATCACTATGCGGGGACAAAAGAGATCCGGGTGTGGCCATACAACAATCACGAGGGGGGGCAGAGCGAGCAGACTCTGGAAAAAGTCCAGTGGCTGAAGAAGATGGGCGCGTAGCCTCCCGGCCAAATCGAAACCGGCCACATTTTCCCGTAGGCAGAGCGGAAAGTGTGGCCGGTTTGTTATTACTTCAGGATACGTCAAACACCCGCAATCGTGTCCCGCCGTTCACGCACGGGGCACGGATGGTCACCGCAACTGGTCGGGCACCAGGGACTTGATGACCTTAATGGCGATTTCCGCGCCCACGCGATCCTGCGCTTCAACCGTCGATCCGCCGATGTGAGGCGACACGCTCACCCTCGGGTGGTTGATCAACGCGCGTTCGTCTTCCGTCGGTGGCTCATGCTCAAACACATCCAGGGCGGCCCCGGCCACTTTGCCGCTTTCCAGGGCTTCGAGGAGCGCTTTTTGGTCCACGACTCCGCCGCGGGCGCAGTTGATGATCACAACGCCCTTCTTCATCATGTCGAATTCCTTCTTGCCGATGGTTGCACCGGCCTTTTTGTCGAAGGGAAGGTGCAGCGTGATGTAATCCGAACGGGTGAGAAGCTTGTCAAGGGTCGTGATCTCAACAAAGAAATCCATCGGGGCGAACGGCGGATCATGTGCGAGAACGTGCATACCGAAGCCCAGCGCACGCCTTGCCACTTCTTTGCCGATGTTCCCCAGGCCGATGATCCCCAGGGTCTTTTTGTAGAGCTCGATGCCTCCGCCGTATTCCTTTTTCGGCCATTTGCCCTGACGCATTTCCATCGTGCTCAAATGGAGGAAACGGCTCACGGCGAGCATATGGCCGATCGCCAATTCGGCGACCGAGATGGCGCTGGCGGCGGGAGTATTCAAGACAGCAATCTTGGCGGCCGCTGCTGCGGCGACGTCGATATTGTCCAGGCCCACGCCTCCGCGGGCGATGACTTTGAGGTTCTTGCCTGCATCGATCACGTCTTTCGTGACCTTGGTTGCGGACCGTACGATGATTGCATCGTAGTTGCCGATGCGCGCGACGAGTTCGTCGGGAGTGAGCTTCACCTTGTCGACTTCCAGCCCCGCGTCGGTAAGGATTTTTGCTCCTTCGGGCGAGATGCCGTCGGTTATGAGGATCTTCATGGGTTACTCCGATTGCTGATGGACAAGAACGATGAGGTAGGATCGTTTAAAGATACCCAAACGCAACGCAAGCTGCAAGTGAACGCTTCGGCAGCTTGCTTGTTGCGCGGGCTTTGAGTAAATTCCGCTTCACCCAGGTGCCCTCTGATCTCTCCATACACACTCTGCATCCATGACCTCCAAAGAACGGGTGAAACGCGCGTTCGCGCACGAGATTCCTGACCGCGTTCCCATTGACTACCTTGCCAATCCCGGCATTGACGGGCGCCTCAAGAAACACTATGGCCTCCGGCAGGACGATGACGAGGGGCTTCGCCGCATCCTGGGGGTGGACTTTGTCGAGATCGTCCCGCCGTACATCGGGCCCGAGATTCATCCTCCCCGGGAAGGCCGGCGGATAGATCTCTGGGGCATCCACACCCGTTGGGTCGAACACGAGAGCGGCGGATACTGGGACTACTGCGATTTTCCCCTCCGCGGAGCGGATCTCGAGACCGTTGAGGCCTGGCCCATGCCATCGCCCGATAACTTCGATTACGAGGCCATTCCCGCACTCTGCAGTTCGCGGAAGGAGTACTGCCTGCTGATCGGAAATCCGGGGGCGGCTGACATGATCAACACCGCGGGGATGATCCGCGGTGTTGAGGATGTCTTGATCGACCTGATGACGGACAACGAGGCCTGCCTGCGCTTCATGGAACGGAAGAACGAGGTCCAGCTCGC
>JADLEA010000357.1 GCA_020846365.1 Bacteroidota bacterium | reverse complement strand
GCTTGCTGATGGGGGCTGCAGGGTTTTTCCGCTGGGATATTCTGGCCTATGGGATGATCGTGGTCTTCGATATCATGCTCGATCCGATAGGCATCCTGGGCCGACGGACGATCGGCTTCTGGAGACGGGTCGGACTTTCGATTCTCTGGGGGATCCCGGCACTTCTCGTGTGGGCGGGTCTGGTTCTTTCAACGGGCAACATCGAACAGATGATCGCAGAGACCCTGGTGGCCATCGAGGAGACCGGCGCTGAGGCGTCGATTTGGGAGGCGCAGTTCTTTGCCGCACACCTGGCACTCTTCTCACCGGGATTTCTCCTCCTGTTGTTCACAGGTCTTGTCAACGTGTTATGGACGAAGGGCCCGGAGCGGTGGTTCTTCCTTCTCCCCCTGATTCTGTGCGCACTCTGGCCGTTTTGGGCGACGCCCAAAGAACTCCTCGTGTTCGTCCCCCTGTTCGTGATCCTCTTTGTCAGGGGAGGGAGTACACTTCACCGGACCGTGCGAGTTCTGAGAGGCCGGTACTGGATTCAATTCGCCGTTTTGCTGCTCTTCGTTCTCCCCTGGATATTCGGGATTCGCGTCTTGCACGGCGATTCCTCCTGGGGTCCGGGGTTTGAGATCCGCCCATTCAACCATCCTCCGGGAGGAGGAATACGGGATCTCCGCGTCGTCGCGGGCTCCGGCGCCGGCTGTCCGACGAACGAAGGTCCACGACCGGTTTTCGGGCATGCTGGTGTCCTGCTGGGGGGAGACTGGCGGATGCTGGCATCAACCCTGGATGCGGAGCTTGGCATGGCCGCGTCCATAGCGCTCCGGGATTCTCTGCCATACCTGATCCTGCGCAATGCAGACGGCTTGCAGGTCGCGACAGCCGCTCGAATGGGATTCCGGACTTCCGATCCGGAGAAGCGCCGCCACATTGAAGTACCGGTTGTCCGACGCTTTCATGATTCAACAGGCAGACAGTTGGTGTTCACAGTTTTCCCATACCAGGCATTCGTCCGGGATTCGAGCAGTGTACTCCTGACTATGCACCGCGCGGGAAAAGAAAAGGTCCTCGTGTGGAGTGAAACAAGCAGCATGCGGAGACTGTACAGGTTGGCCCCCGATGCCCTTGAAGAACGCGGGCTTCAGACTGCAGTACTCGACTTCCGCAGACTTCTTGTCGCTCTACGGGAACCGGAAGGAGGAACGATACCATGATGAGACAACGTTCAGATGGCATCAGGCCGGAGGGAGGCAGAGCCACTTTGTCTCTGGATCTGGACAATGAGTGGTCATACCTGAAGACGCACGGAGATTCAGGATGGGATGCATTTCCTTCATACCTGGATGTTGCGGTGCCGCGATTCCTCTCGCTCTTTGATGAGCTCCAGCTCCGCGTGACGGTTTTCGTTGTCGGTCAGGATGCCGCCATTGACCGGAATGCGGAATCGCTTCAGGCAATCGCCCGGGCGGGACACGAGATCGGCAACCACTCCTTTGCACACGAGCCCTGGCTGCACCTCTACACAGACCAGGAGATCGAGCAGGAAATCACGATGGCAGAGGAGGCCATCACCAGGGCGACGGGGAAGAGACCGGTCGGCTTTCGAGGACCGGGTTACGCGCTCTCCGGCCAGGTGTTAAATGTCCTCGCCAGAAAAGGGTATCAATTCGATGCATCAACCCTCCCGTCCGTCCTCGGGCCGGTCGCGAGGGCCTACTATTTCATGACCTCGGGTATGAACCGCAAGGAACGGCAAAAACGCAAAATCCTTTTCGGATCCTGGAAGGATGGCCTGCGACCTATCGATCCGTATCTCTGGCAAGTGAATGGCTCCACGCTGCTCGAAATCCCCGTCACGACCATCCCCGGCTTGCGAGTGCCCTTCCACGTCAGCTATCTGATCTACCTGAGCAGATTCTCGATCGCGTTCGCCAAGACATATCTTCGCACCACGCTGCGCCTCTGTAAACTGACGGGGACGGAACCATCGGTCTTGCTGCATCCTCTGGATCTCCTGGGGAAAGACGACTTCTCGAATCTCGGATTCTTCCCCGGGATGGATCTGGTCGCATCCAGGAAGCGAGTTCTGGTGGAGGGGTTCCTTCGGGAAATCAAGAAGCACTTCACCATCATGCCTCTCGGCGAATACGCCGGGCAGGTGCGTGACAGGCGGCGGTTGCCTCTGAAGCAATTCTCAGCGTGAGTGATCGTATGGCAAAACTCTCCGCATCACCTCCGGGATGCGCGGGGCACATGGTGCGCATCGCCCTTTTCGTCTTTGTCGTCATCATCGTTGCCGGGCCGGCGTTGCAGGTGCCCGCCCAGCAAACCCGGATTTACATCGCCAATGACGAGCACACCGACTACCTCTGGTCCGCAGACGAAGCTGCGTATCGGACTGCATGGCTTGGCATGCTCGACTACTATCTCAATCAGGCCGATCAAACGGACACCGCGCATGCCGATTTTCAGGGGCGCTTCAGCGCGGACGGGCATTCCTGGCTCTGGATGTATGAGAAGAACCGTTCGGCCCCGCAGTTCCAGCGGCTCATCGACCGGATCAGAGACGGCCATATCACCGTCCCCCTGCACGCGCTGGTGTTGGTCTACGGCGGCATGCCCGCCGAGGCGGTGATCCGAAGCATGTACTATGCAGGCAGGATCGAGCGCCGGTTCGGGTTGAAATTCGAGCTGGCTTCGGCCATGGAGAATCAGACTATGCCGTTCGGCCTTGTTTCCTTGTGGGCCGGGGCTGGGGCAAAGTACAGCTGGCAGGGGGTGTGCGGGTGCGCGACGAAAGTGTCCGGGCTCGACAACCGCGGACGGGAAATCTATAGAGCCGTTGGACCGGACGGCCGATCCGTGCTCATGAAATGGCACAGTTTCACCAACTACTATGGGAGCGGCGGGTATGCGGAGGCGAATGATCCTGCCGGCGCGGTCTCCTTTGCCACATCGAACAGCACATTTCTTTCCCGGTATCCTTATGATCCAGTGGTGGGCATGTTCGGATTCGGGGGAGACAATCTGGAAACGAAAACCACCCAGTTCATCACCACTGCGAGAACTCTGAGCACCCCTTCACGGCGCGTCATCGTCTCCAACGAAGTGGATTTCTTCCGCGATTTTGAACAGAGCGCACCGGCCGGGTCCGTTCCAACGTTTTCAGGCGGGTTTGGCAACGAGTGGGATCTCTATCCGGCGACGATGGCCGAGGTAACAGCGTCTGTCAAAAGAAATGTCGAAGCACTCCGTTCCGCAGAGGCGCTCGCCACGCTTGTCACACGCGTCGACCCCGGTTTTTTGAACACCCGCGCGGCAGCCGCTGACTCCGCCTTCAACGCGATGGGACTCTATTACGAACACGATTGGACGGCAGACGGCCCTGCCTCCGGCGGAAGGCCGGCCTATCAACGCCGGCTCGCTGCGACGATCGACTCCTACGTTTCATCATTGCGGCGTGATGCCTCCGGGAGACTTGCGCAGTATATCAACAGTGCGCCCGGAAGCCAGCGCTTCTACGTCTTCAACCCTCTCGGATGGTCTCGCACCGACGTGGCAGATCTTGCAGCAAACCCTGCAGGCGATTTTCGCGTGGTGGACGTCACCACCGGCGCGGAAGTGCGGTCCCAGCGCGTCCAAACCTCGGCGGGGACATTTGTCAGAATTCTGGCTTCTGCTGTGCCACCGGTCGGGTACAAAGTGTTCGAGATCCAGACCGGATCATCGGCATTCCCGGACAGCGCGGCACGCGTTTCCAACAGCAACACGACGCTGGAGAATGACCTCTATCGGGTCACCGTAAACGGGAGGGGAGCAATTGCCAGCGTCATCGACAAGCGGGATGGCAATCGTGAGTTGGTGCGTTCCGTAGGCGGTCTGTTGATGAATGACCAGGGGACGGGGAACGGCACACCCGTCGTCGAAAACGCCGGTCCGGTCTCCTCCACCCTCCTCATCAACGCAGGCGGCTCCCCCTCGCATAGGGCGCGCGTTACGCTGTATCATACCATCGACCGGATTGATATCGACAATGAAATCACGTCGAACTTCGGCAACAACGTCATCACGTACAGCTTCGGTTTCAATCTGGACGGGTTCACTGTGCGCCATGAGGAAGTCGGGGGCGTCGCAACGGCGCGCCTGAAGAGCCAGGGAGGCAGTTACTCCGACAACGCCGGCCGGTACGACTATCTCACGATGAACCACTTCGTAGATATCACGGCAGGGGATCGAGGCGTGACGCTGTCCAACTGGGACAGTCCGTTTTTCCGATTGGGGAGCAGCTCGGGTGCATCGCTCGACATTGCAACGCCCCGCGTCCGCGCCCTGGTCGGGGGGAGAATCGATGCAGGACTCGGCGTGGCAAATCAGAACGGCGACACGTACTTTCGCAACCGCTACGCGCTTCAACGGCACGGTCCCTATGCTCAGGCATCGGCAATGCGCATGGCACTGGAGCACCAGAATCCCTTTGTGACGTCGTTTCTGGGATCGGGATCAGGCCCCTTCCCCGGCACATCGTACTCCCTCGTATCCGTCTCGGATTCCTCGGTCCTGCTCTGGGGCATCAAGCCGGCAGAGGAATCTCCGGGGGGTGAGATGATCCTCCGGCTCTGGAATCTCGACGAGTCTCCTCGCACCGCATCACTGACGCTGGGAGCCGGGAATATGCTCAGTGCCCGCCGTGCCACCCACATCGAAACAGACCTCGACGCGCTGTCAACAGTCGGGCCCTCATGTACCGACGTGCTGCCGTCGCAATGGCTCCAAACGTACCGCATCACCGCGGAAGGCACCGTTTCGGTGCCGGATCCGTCGGTGACGGAACATCCATCCGGGAAGTTCGAACTCCTTCAGAACTTTCCCAACCCGTTCAATGCACAGACCCGCATCGGGTTTTCGCTTCCCCGGACATCAATGCTCACGTTGACCGTTTCAAATGTTCTGGGGCAGGAGGTCCAGCAGTTGGCCGCAGGTCTTTGGGACGCGGGGTTCCATACGGTGGAATTCAACGCTGCAGGCCTTTCGAGCGGCATCTATTTCTACCGGTTGAGTACCGGGGAATTCAGGCAGGGAAGATCCCTTGTGCTGATTCGCTAAGGAAAGAGGATCCAGGTGGAGACCATAAGGCCAGAAGACGCAGGTGAGGCGCGCACACAGTACGGCAAGCTGTCCTTGGTGCGCACGCTCTGGATAGGCGTCTTTGTTATCGGAGTCGTGTTAAGGATTGCATTCGTGTGGAGACCTGCGGACTATCGGCTGCTGAATAGCTGGCGGGAGTGCGATTACACGAGCATTGCGCGTTCCTTTGCTACCGAAGGGATGAACATCCTGTACCCGAGGGTGGATTGGCGGGGGGATACGCCGGGGTTTGCCGAGATGGAATTCCCCGTCCTGCCGTGGACCGCCGCTCTACTCTATCGTGTGGCCGGCTATCATGAGGAGATCCTCCGGATGCTTTCTGCGTTGTGCAGCGTTCTCGCACTCTTCGCGTTTGCGGGATTTGCACGGCGCGCGCTTCCGCCCGCAGGGGCGCTTGTGGCGACGACCCTCTTCGCCGTTAACGGGCTCCTCTTTGCCCTGTCGGGGGCAATCCAGCCCGAACCGCTTCAAGTGCTATTCACGATCCTCACCGCTTCTGCGGCATACCGATGGTATCAGTCGGGTTCCGGCAGAACGCTTCTCTTGGCATCTGCCATCGCTGCTGCGGCAATTCTGACGAAGGCCTCGTCTGCGTATCTGGGGGTGTTGCTGGCGTATGTCGTTCTCCGGAAGGAGGGGATCCGGGCATTCACGAAACCCGTCGTGTACCTTTCCGCGTTAGTCGCGCTCGCCCCTCCGCTCCTCTGGTATGGTTGGGCGCACACGCACTATCTCTCCACCGGCCTCTCTCTGGGGCTGTCGAACGAGACACACTTCCTGAGCTGGGATTTACTGATGCACCCCTGGACCTGGCTGCGGGGGAACATCGCGGCGGAAGTGGTCCACGCATTCGCGATATCTGGAGTCGTGCTCGCTGCGCTCGCCCTGTTGTTGCCCTGGAAATCCATCGAATTCCCGATCAGCTGGTATGCTTCGGTGTGGATCTTCTACGTCATCTCTGCCGACACCTCGGGCGACGGATGGGCGTACTACTATCACTGTCTCTCCATTCCGCCTGCCTGCATGCTCATGGGTCTGGGGTATGTTGCCGCTATCGACGAGACCGTCCTCCGGAAGCTCCGCATGAGGCCGGCACTTGGCTCCACGCTCGGAACCGCACTCGTGGTGCTGGCAATCGTCGCAACATTGGCATGGGGAATCAACCGGCAATACCAGACGATGAGTGCGCCTGACCTCGAACCGTTGTATCGCTGTGCGGTCAGCTTTCGTGACCACATACCTTCCGGTGCAAGGATTGTTGTCCGCGGGGGGACGCGCCTGGACGAGCACCGACATCCCGTAGCTTTTAACGAATCCATGGTCTTCACGTGGATGAACAGGACAGGGTTCAACTACGCGCAGGAAGATTTCACGGAGTCAACACTTCGTGTAATCGCACAGAAAGGCGCACGGTACTGGTTGGCCGCGCCTGATGACAGAGCCGTCACCCATGTGTATGCATCGATTGCCGCGAAGTGCACTCTCGTGGCTCACTGCGATCAGTACGACCTCTTCGACATCTCATCTCTCGCTCGCGCTGTTGACGTACAGCCACAATGATCTGCATCACAGGTTCTCTTCTCATTGTTTCGCATACTTGATGTGAGCACTCATGGGGGTTCCTCAAAGTTCTTCAGAACACCGCCGCATCTCAGCGATCGATGCTGCGCGGGGTTCAGCAATGCTGTTCGTCTTCTTTTCCCACTTCGTTGAAGTCTTCTTCCGGCGACATGACGTTCCGGTTGGCTTATCGTATTTGATCACGATGATCGCGTCTCCTGCGTTTATTGTCATCAGCGGCCTGATGCTGGGTGTACTGTATCAAAGACGCAAGGACGACTTCGGGGAGACGAAGTCCCGATTCATCAGGCGTGGGTTCTTTCTCATCACAGTCGGCCGGCTCTTGATCTACCTGGCGCACGTCCCGTTTGCGGGCGGGTGGGAAGAGGCACTCCGCTGGGGATTCATGACCGACACCATAGGTGTATGCATCATCCTGGGTCCGGTGCTCATGCCGAAGCTGAGCTCGCGGAGCAGACTGGGGGCAGGCATACTCCTCATCGGTCTTTCGTGGGTGGCTCTGCAGACCTGGACTCCGGCGGGCACCACAGGCGTCGCGCTCAAGGAATTGTTCATAGGACCGTTCGCCGGGAAGCTTCGGTTCTTCGCCGATGTGTTTCCCGTGCTGCCCTGGCTTGGCCTGTATCTCGCCGCAACATCCCTGGGCGAATTCCTTGGAAAGCTGTTGAAGGCACAAGGGGAGGAAGGGCTCGGGCGCATGGTGTGCCGGTTCGGTCTGGGATGCATCGGCATTGCGGTGGGGGTGGTGCTGCTGCGTCACCTGTTGCAGCGCATGGATGCCGGGCTCTGGGGAGCGGAGGCACTCGCGTTCTTCTCGCCGTTCCAGAAGCTTCCGCCTTCGCCGGTGTATTTCCTCTTCTATGGCGGGTGCGCGCTCATCATGCTGGCGCTGTTGTTGAAATTCCGGCATGTGCGTCCGGTCGGTCTGTACATCGCCGCCGCAGAGGTTCTTGGACGGACGTCGCTGTTCGTGTTCATTGTGCAATACTTCGTCTACTTCAGCGTGTTCGTCTGG
>JADLEA010000356.1 GCA_020846365.1 Bacteroidota bacterium | reverse complement strand
GGCCGTTCACGCTGCATTCCGCGCGTTTAGTTGCCGTCCTGCCGGAACATCCACTGCGCCTGACCCTCGACCGGCGCACGATGCCGACATCGCGCTTTACCCGATTTGAAATTGCGTTGCCCGCACTGCCTCAAGGTGCGACTTTCACGACGGGGCTGGGCACCCCGGGAAATCCAGTGCGATTCCAGGTGATCCAGACTCAAGGCGCAGATCGGCACGTGCTTCTGGACCTGGTAGTGGACGAATTCGGTTGGGAAATGGCCAAAGTCACCCTCCCCAAGACGGACAACCCATCGACCTTGCTGCTTTACCAGCCCAGCGGATACTGGGGCGCGCCGACCCTCGAGGTGCCGCGGGAAGGGGAGGCCGCCATACCGATCATTCTCATTTCGAACGACACCATGCGTGCAGACCACGTCGGGTGCTATGGGTACGAACGCGATACAACACCCAATTATGATGCCTTTGCCAGGGACGCCGTGCTCTTCGAAAACGCATTCACGCCCGAGTCCTTTACCCTCACAGCGCATATGTCGATGTTGACCGGGCTTTACCCGAAGAATCATGGCATCACCGAAAACCTGAACCTGCGCGAGAATGTCACGACCCTTCCGGAGGCGCTGGGACAGCGCAACTATTTCCGGGGCGCCTTCAGCGGAATAGAATGGTGGTTTACCGCCTGGCGCGGCTTTGCGCAGGGCGTTGACCTGCTCGATGTTCCCCACGAATACCGGCAAGTGTTCGAGACTTACGACCTGGCCCGGAACTGGATCGAAAACGTGCCGAGTCAGCGCTTCTTTCTCTTCCTCCACAATTATGATCTGCACAGCAAACTCTGGGAGGGATTGCCCTACGATCCGGATGACGATCGCTTTCGCATGTTCAGCAGCACGATCACTGACCCGCCGGACTTTCCTGGTCTCGCAGAGGGGAAAGAAGGCGCGACACTCTATCTCGCAGGCTTCAATCGCCGCGGCGAAACCTTAAGCAGCGCCCAGGAAGAGTTCATGCTTGCAATGTACGACGATTGCATTCGCAAAGTGGACTTCGCCGCGGGGGAGCTCTTCCAGTACCTGAAGGACCACGGCCTCTATGACCCCGCGCTGATCATCGTCACTGCGGATCATGGCGAAGCCTTTGGCGAGCACGGGCGCTATATGCACGGCGATATCTACGAACACAACATCCACGTGCCATTGCTCATCAAGTTTCCGCAACAACAATTTGGCGGCACGCGGGTAGCCGATATGGCGTTTCTGATGGACCTGTACCCGACAGTGCTGGATGTGCTGGGGATGGACATCCCGGAGGGTCTCGATGGCCGGAGCCTCCTGGCAGCACTGCAAGGGCAGGCGCCAGAACACGAAATGCTTTATGCGACCCGTGGATCCTGGCGCGGCATGCGAACGGATTCGGACAAACTTATCCGCGAACTCGTCCACGACAAGACGGAATACTACAACATAGCGCAGGATCCCGCAGAGCTGAGCAACCGCGCCGAAGAGCAGCCGGAAAGGGTCTCGGCCATGCAGGGGTTGCTCGAACAGTTCTTCGCGCCGGCACGCGGCGGGTGGCAGATCGCCTTGTATACCGGATCGGAGACCTGGAAGATTGAAGCCTACGTGGCATCCACCGCCAAGCTGGAATCTGTGCGGCTCTCCCGTTCGCATGCGGTAGAACGCATCGATCATGTAAGCGCGTCTCAGTGGGTGGAAACCGATATCGAACTGACACCGCAGGTGGGCCACGACGTCTTGATCGTGAAGCCTGTGCAAGGCCACGAGGAAGTACGCCTCACGCTCACGAGCGAGACACCGTTCTCAGTGCGGCTCGGCAATGAGATCCTGAAGCCGACCACCACCCTGGACCAGGTGCTCTCGCCGGAGGATCCGCGACTTCAGGCGCCCCCGCCCCCCATGGACAATCCCACGTTGCCGCAGGTAGCCATCTGGTACGAGGTACCCGAAGTGACGGGCACGGCGGCTAAGGATTTGTCGGCAGAAGACATTGAGTCGCTTAAGGCACTCGGGTACCTCGACGAATAATCACCGCGGCAGAACGGGTGCGAGGAACTGCTCCCAGCCTGCCCGATAGGTTTCGATGGAAGTCACGAAGCCGTTGTTGTGATCACCCCTGATCTCCAGAAACGCCTTCGGGCTCGCCGTCGCCAACTCGTAGAGCTTCTGGCCGTGGCTGAAGGGAATCAGCGTGTCCTCTTTGCTGTGTACGATGAGGAGGGGACTCTGTATGCGCCCGATCTTCTCTTTGCTCGCCATCCGGTGCTGCCGAATCCAGTAGACCGGAAGCCAGGGAAACACCGCCTTGGCCACGTCGGGCACCGAAAGGAACGTGCTCTCCACAATCACCGCCGCGGGTTGCACGTCGGTGGCAAGGTCGATGGTGATAGCGCCGCCGAGTGATCGGCCGAAGAGCAGGATCTGCTCGGGGGAAATTGCGCGATCGGACGTCAGGTACTTCCAGGCCGCGCGGATGTCCTGATAACACCGCGTCTCCGAAGGACCGCCACTGCTCTTGCCATAGCCGCCGTAATCATAGGCGAAGACGGAGAAGCCAAATTCGCGGAGGAGCCCAATCGATTCCAGTCGATCGGCAATGTTGCCTGCATTGCCGTGGGAAAAGAGCGCCACGCCGCGCGCGCCCTCGAGGGGAATGAACCAGCCGTGGCTTCGTTCCTTCTCCCCCACATGCAGCCACACGTCCTCAAAGTCCCAACCGAACACCCCCGGATCACGGTAGATATCCCGCGTAGCGGGAAACAGCATCTTGGTCTGCAGTATGCCAATCATGAAATACCCTGTCAGTATGAAGCCAGACACGAGGAGCACAGTAAGAACGCCGCGGCGGTATCTAGAGAACATGCAACGCCCTACTCGGTACAGAGACGGGCATCACCATGCCTTGGCTGCAACGATTTCGCCCTCTTCGAAGAGCAGATATCCAGTCGCACCGCGCTCGCCGAGGATAAGCTTGTTCTCCACGCCTTGCAGGAGCAGCAGCATTGTCTCCCATCGGTTTGGAGGCATGCCAATCACTTCCCATCGATATCCCCAACCAAACCGCTCAGGAAATGGTTGCTGCTCACCCGCCCGCACCTTGGCCCCAAATTGCGCATGCACAGTACACATTTCGTGCAGATGAATGATCATGGACAAAAAAGACAGGCACAGCAG
>JADLEA010000355.1 GCA_020846365.1 Bacteroidota bacterium | reverse complement strand
ACCCGATATTACCCGCGATGCCGAATCCCGCTTTGTCAACGTTTTTCTTGAATTCGCCCTGAGGGGCCCCGACCAGGAAATCCAGCCCCCCTTGCCAGGATTGGGCCCCGGCGGTGGTCGTTATGAGTAAAATCCCGGTGACGACCATGAACAGAAGACGCATGCCTATCTCTCCTTTGTGAATGTGTTCCCGTGTACGTAATGAGCCGGCTGCATGTTGCATTTCGAGGTTTTTTTGGGCAGAATGTGGCACATGTCAATAATAGAGATCATCTTTCTTGCCCTGGCGCTGTCTATTGACGCTTTTGCCGTCTCGCTTTCGGCGGCTGCGACAGGACGGGCTCAGGGGACCAGGGCAACGTTCCGGCTGGCATTCCATTTCGGGCTCTTCCAGTTCATGATGCCGGTGCTTGGCTGGTCCGCCGGCCGGACTCTCGAACCGCTGATCGCCGCTTATGACCACTGGGTTGCATTCGGCCTGCTGGGACTGATTGGGGCAAGGATGATCCGCGCCTCCTTGAGCAGGGTTCAGGCAGAAGAACCGGATGACCCATCCCGCGGCCTCACCCTGATGGCTCTATCCATTGCCACAAGCATCGACGCGCTTGCCGTCGGACTGAGTCTGGCCATCCTCCGCACGGACATCTGGTGGCCCAGCTTCGTCATCGGCATCGTTACCGGGACGGTCTGTCTGATTGCCATCCGTTTGGGCCGCCGGCTCAACGGCGCTGTCGGGAAGCGCGCGGAGTTTGTCGGCGGCGTCATCCTTATCGTCATAGCCATCCGGATACTCCTCGCACACACTCTCTAGCCGGCAGCGCTGCGCTACGCAAGAATTAGTCCGGGTGCCTCACTTCTTCCATCACTCCATACCGCTCCATTGCCACTGCGAGTATCCCGAATTGATCGGTGAGGAGTCCCTCATAGCCGCAAGGCCAACCATCCCAGCTTCGGCCGTCGATGCCTGACTTTGCCCCGCCGAACAGCTCCGCATTCGCAAGGCCAGTACAGATGCGCAGAAGCACGTCGTCGGCTTCACGTGTCATGCCAACCTTATAAAGCGCCGAGACGACGTGTCGTGTTTGAGCGGTGGTCAGGCCTCCGTTTCCATAGTAGCCGAACGGAAATCCATGCTGGATCTCCGAGAGGTCGCTGTCCGGGATGGGCCAGAGACTTGCAGGCATGCCCCATTGGTAGGGAAGGTGAAGGCGTTGCGCCTCACCCCAGATTCGCCGCATGATCTCCCGGGCGGCCTCCTCTTCCACAACCCCGCTTGCGACGGCGGCACCATTGATCGTGATGCAAGCGTAGTCATGGAGCTGGTCCTTCTTGCATCGCCATCCCGCAAGCCACCCCGTGGCCGGATTGAAAAACGCCGGCAGGAAACTCCGCTTCAGCCGATCGGCCCAGGAGTCTAATCCCTGAGCCATGTCAGCACGCTGCAAGCGGGGGAGGATGCGCGAGAGCTTCGTCAGCGCTGCGTACAACAACGCATTGGAGAATGTACACTTCCAGCCGACGGAGATGACGTCGTAGAAACAGGTTGCCCACTGGTATTCCCCGCTTATGCCGAGTCGGTACACGCTCTCGACAAGCCCGTCGCCATCCACATCTCTCTTCCTCATAGCTGCCAGTTGACGCTGCAGCTGCGGGCCGAACCGCGCGAGCCACTCCTCTGTACCGCTGTGTTCAAGGAATTCGGCGATGCCGAGAAGTCCGGCCGTCCCGGTCATGATGTACTCGTCTTCGGCGGTGTGATATGCGCCGTTTGCCAGAAGTCCTCCGCTCGCATACCCCGGACCTCCGTCCAGCCACCGCTCGATGGAATCGCGCAAGAGGTCCATGGCGGAGAGGCCGGGGATGATCGGGCCAATGCGCGTTGCCAGCGCTGACCAGTTGTCCATGCACAGCGGGCAGTGCATGGAGTTTCCGTTGTTACTCAAGGTTCCTGTGTCGGGACGGTATGAAAGCGATGTGAGGGTGCACCGCTGGACGGCGCGGACGATATCCTGCGGCGCATCGGGAGCCAGTGCCGGGCCGAATTGACGCACCATGAATGTCAGCGATGTCTCGTGGCGACCGGGAAGGAGAACATAGTCGCCTTCGGGCTGGGGTACCTCTCCCAGCTTGATCTGTTGCACGGAGAGATCAGCGGGGCGAAATGTGTCGGATCTCCAGAGTGCGGAGGGCTGCTCCGATCGGACCTCAAAGCTTCCGAATCCGGGTGCGTGAAAGATGACCGGCAGAGTCATCGTGCCGGATTCCCCAACACGCGTTATCGGGCCGAGAGTTGTCGCTGCCGAGGCCCGGGGATCCAGTCCCAGGCTCCATGCACTGCTGTCCCATGCGCGCAATTCCCTGGTGCCGGTGCGGGAGAGCCGGAGATGGAGCCGGTCTTCGAATACCTCCCACCGGGCTGTGTAGTGCTGGTCGTGCACCTCGGTCCGCACGTCATAGGTGACAATGCTTCCTTCAACATGGGTCTTTCCCTGGACGGCATAACGGATGGAGGGGGCCATCGTCGGGCCGGTTCCGACCGGGTGGAGGAAGAACCCCTGGACTGATGTGCCGGGACTCATGCGGAGCAGGTTTGTCTGCGTCCGTCCCTTCCCTTCGTCATCCAGGGCGAGATAAGACAATCCGGCCCGCCGGAGGCAGAACCCCACTTCCATGAACCGGCTGCGGTAGCGCACCTCGCCGTCTGCATGATCGGCTTGCACCCCCGGCGGTAGCGGTGCCAGCACGATCGGATCGACTTCCAGGGCGCGCTCGCCACGAAGTTGCGGGTGAGCAGGAGGTTCTCCTTCAAGCACCAGCGCGCCTGCACAGAGGTTCCACGACGGCCACCAGCGGTCGGAGACGCATTCACGAATCTCGAACAACGCTGCGCTTGTTTCGATCCCATGCAAGTCGATCCAGTACATCTGATCCGCTTCAGGCCTGGGCAGGGAAGTCAGTTGCAGATGGACGATCCATCGTGTGCCGTCCCAGATCAGGATGCGAAGGCCCTGAACCCAATCGTGCTCCACATGGCTGCCGCATTTGTGGTATCCCAGGGAACGGCGTAGTCCGAGGCGGTGCAGCCTGGCCGGCGCGTGGAGCTGGAGGGTCCGTGCGTGAATAATCCGGTGTTCAGGAGCTTCCGGTTCATCGGGCAGGGGCGTTGTCCACAATGCCCTGCAGGTGGAGACCCCGGGACGTATTCCCAGGTCACCGGCTGGGGGCTCCAGTCCCTGAAGCCTGAAAAGATCGTGTTTCAAATATGGTCCTCGGCGTCTTTGTGAAATGGTCACATTATACCGTGATCGGGAGCAAGAAGCAACGGCGGAAGGTGTGACTAAAGATCCGCGGTAAGCGTCCGATAATGTATGTACAGAGGAAGATGCTCCCTGTGTCCGCTGCTGCATCGACAAGGATGTCGTGGTACCAGCGCATGTGCGGACCCAGGGGGCTTATTTTTGCCACAATCCCCGCCTCAAAAGCACACCGCCATACCCTCCCGCCGGCTGATTGGCGGGAATACCCCTTGCAGAAGCCGGAGTGATGTACTATATTAGTCCGTCTTACCGGCGGTTCCTTTCCTCGTTCGCTTCCGGGATCTTTCCATGTTACCCAGGACCATGGGTGTTGCCTTGATGCAGGCCCATCATGTAATCCACCAGTCAACGCTGTTCATTCGGGGGGAGTCGTTGTCTTCCACCAGTACTACATACTTTTGCAGGAGGTCGTATGAACCTTGTTGAACGCGCGAAGAACATCATCATGACGCCCAAAACGGAATGGCCTGTGATTGCGGGAGAACAGCCCAATCCCACCGCGATCATGACGGGCTATGTCATTCCGCTGGCCCTGATTCCCGCGGTTGCCATGATCATCGGACACGGGCTCATTGGCGGGACCATGATGTCATCGTTCACGTGGGGTATCGGTTTGGGCGTGGTATCGTTTGTTTCGACGGTACTGGGCGTCTATCTGACCGCTCTTGTGATGAATTTTCTCGCCCCGAATTTCGGATCGCAAAAAGACTTCGGGCGTGCCATGCAGACGGTCGCCTATGCGTTCACGCCGGCCTGGGTTGCAGGCATACTGAATATCATCCCCGCGATTGGATGGCTGGGCTCGTTGATCGGACTGTACGGGTTGTACCTGATGTATCTTGGGCTCCCCCATACGATGAAGACCCCGGCAGACAAGGTTGTGGTCTATCTCATCGTCACGATTATCGTTCTGGTCATTGTCTACATGATCCTGGGTGCGATCATGACTGCCATCATGATTGCCGTTCTTGGTTTCGGCGCTGCCGGCTTGATGTCGATGTAACCGGCCGGCATCTCTGCGTTGTGCTGCGGGGCTCCTGTGACCGGGGCCCCGCTTTGTTTTTGCATGTCAAACCCCTTTTGTATACATTTGGCCATGAAAATCTACACGAAAACCGGCGACGGTGGTGACACCGCCCTTTTTGGCGGTCAGCGCGTTCCCAAGGATGCGCTACGCATCGAGGCCTACGGGACGGTTGATGAGCTGAACTCGATCCTCGGTATCATTCGCGCCGATGGTCCCGGCCGGGAACTCGATCCTGTGCTGGGAACGCTTCAGGACCAGCTCTTTGTCCTTGGGGCCGATCTCGCCACGCCCCGGTCACTCCAAAAGAAAGGGGTGCTCCGCATCGGGACGCGGGAGACAGAGTACATCGAGCGGGAGATCGATCGGTTCGATGCGGACCTCAAGCCGTTGAAGAGTTTCATTCTGCCGGGAGGTTCGCCTGCAGCTGCGCGCATGCACTTTGCCCGCACCGTATGCCGTCGCGCCGAACGCGCAGTCGTAAGACTCTCACGCAACGAAGATATCGGCGACAACTGCATGGTGTATCTGAACCGCCTCTCCGATCTGCTGTTCGTCCTTGCCCGCTACGCCAACCAGAGTGTCAACGTCCCCGAGGTGAAGTGGAAATCATGAACGCAACCCGGCTGTTCCGGATGCGTGTACAGCGATGTCAGCGCAGGACCCTCCCCGGCATGCTCGTCGCTTTCGCTTTCCTCTTTCTGCCGTGTCTTGCTCCGGCCCAGGATGGCTTTTCAAGCTCCAACGCGTACGCCATCCTGCGCGTGCTCGCGGGAGACATCGGACCTCGTCCGATGGGCTCTCCTGCTGAGCAACGTGCCCTGGCATTTGCATCCGACAGGTTCGCGGCATACGGGTGCGACACCTCCTACGTCATGCCCATGCGCTCCCCCGAAGGAGTCAACACGACCAGCGGGGT
>JADLEA010000354.1 GCA_020846365.1 Bacteroidota bacterium | reverse complement strand
GCGTACCTGGAAGAGCTTGTCACCATGGGCTATCGGGCAACCGGGATGGACCTTTCTCCCGAGATGCTCGAGTCGTGCAGGAGACGTTTCGACCGGAAGGGTTCCTCATCTGCTTCGGTGGAACTCTGCCACGGAGATATCGAACATCTCCCATTCCAGGACCATCAGTTCGACCTCGTGTTGTGCATCGGGGTGCTGGGCTACCTCCTGACCGACGAGAAGGCATTAGCAGAGATCATGAGAGTGCTCAAACCCGGAGGGCATCTTCTCTTGAACGTCACCAACCTCTACTCCCTGTCGGATATCGACTTCCACGTTCGCAAGAAAGCGATCTCCATGCTCACCCCGGGCAGGAAGAACGGCAGGCCGCCGGGAGACCTCGGCTATGCCGCGCAATCGGATTGGATGCTCAAGAACCGGCAGTACGCGAACAAATCCTACAGGATTCGCCCCTTCGAACGAATGCTCGACCGGCTGGGCCTGCGGAGGATGGATGCAATGACCTTCGGGTTTGAGTTTCGGCTCGTGCGTCGTCTGCATGTGCTCCCGCGTCCGGTCCTGGATCGGACGGAACTTGTCATGGAATCCCTCTTCCGAAATGTGCCGATCCCCTACTTCTCCCGGTCCGGCTGGGGGTATCTGGGCTTGTTTCACAAACCATGAGGCCCGGCAATACAGCCGCCGGTATTCTGCTACGTGACGAGATTGGGCCAGTGACCGGTTCTGTGCGAGCCGGCATTTGACATTGCTCATTCCCACCCCTATCTTGAAAGCACCCTTCCGCCGCTCGTTCAGATTCAGGTGCTATGGACGTCGAATCCTGTTTTTATCCCGATCGAAAGTCCGTCCTCCCGCCATGTTCAGGGAGAATGCTATCCGGACACGCAAGAGCACTGGGCGCCTTGATCATGGTCCTGCTGTCTCTCCCCCTGCGCGGACCGGCACAACCCTCTGAGTTGCTTTTTCGACGTATCCAGACGGACCAGGGACTCTCACAGAGCCTGGTCCTGTCGGTGATCCAGGACCGCCTCGGGTTCATGTGGTTCGCAACCGAGGACGGGCTCAACCGGTATGATGGTCACTCGTTCGTCACGTTCCGGCATGATCCCCTTGATTCGAACTCCCTCTCATCAAGCTACATCTGGACGTTGTATGAAAGCCGGGACGGAAAGATCTGGGCGGGGACGTGGGGAGGCGGACTTACGTGTTACGACCCCGTTTCGCACCGCTTCACACGGTATCAACACGACCCGGCGGATTCCGCGTCCATAAGCCACGACCGGGTGACAGCGATATGCGAAGACTCGCTTGGCCACCTCTGGATATGCACGGCGGGGGGCGGGCTGAACCGCTTTGAGCCAGCAACCCGGACCTTCACGCGCATGCGTCACATTTTCGCCCCTCTTCCTCCCGGTCGGTGGGATGATCTCTTCTGCATGCTGATCGACCGGACAGGGGCCATCTGGATCGGATCGTATTTTAGCGGCCTCGTCCGCTACGACCCGCGCACCGGCGCAGTCCGGAGATTCCGTCACGACCCGCGAAACGCCGTCTCCATTTCCGACGACAGGATCCTCTCCTTATGCGAGGATGATCGCGGAGACCTCTGGATCGGGACATGGGGAGGGGGGCTCAACAGGTACAACCTCACGGAAGATGTCTTCTCCCGATTCCGGGCCTCCGGGAGCGATCCTCACTCCCTCCCGGGAGACATCGTGCGATCCCTCTGCTGCGATCGCAAAGGTCGACTCTGGGTGGGGACCGTGGGGACTGGAGCTGCCCTTTTCGATCGCGAAACGAACTCTTTCACCCGGTTTCGCTATGCTCCACATCCCACGACCTCACTAAGCGACGACGTGGTGACCGCCTTGATCGAAGATGCCGCCGGGGTCATGTGGTTCGGCACCGCCAACGGCATTTCCGTGAGTTCTCCGTACGTGCAGAAATTCGGTTTGTACACATCCGACTCGGGGACGCCGGATGCGTTGAGCGGCAGGAGGGTCTTTGCCATGTGCACAGACTCTGCCGGGTGCGTGTGGGTTGGGACCGAAGACGGGGGTCTCAACCGGTTCGATCCTCGCAGCGGGCGCTTTGTTCACCATCGTCACAATCCCGCAAATCCGAAGAGTCTTCCGCACGATTACGTCTCTGCCCTCATGACCGACGCGCGGGGCGCAGTATGGGTGGGGACCTATGGCGGTGGCTTTGCGCGGTTCGAAGCGGCAAGCGGCGAATTCCGCCGATACGTTCACGACCCATCTAGCCCCTCCCGCCTGTACAACGCGTACATCAGCGCTTTCGCAGAAGATCGGAATGGCAACATCTGGATCGGCACCTGGATATCGGGCGTGTTTGTGATCAATCGTGACGGGCGCATCCTGAAGGCCTTCATGCACGACAAATCCAAACCAGGAAGCCTCCCCGACAACGACGTTCGCTCGCTCACCATGGATCAATCCGGCACGATGTGGGTCGGCACCGCACACGGCGGGATCGGCCGCTATGATTCCGCCGGCGATGCGTTCCGGTGGTACCGGAAGGATCCGGCAAACCCACGCAGTTTGAGCAGCAATTATGTACAGACCATCATGCAGGACCGGAAAGGCGGGCTGTGGATCGGCACCTTCGGCGGCGGCCTGAACCGGCTCGATCCTGTTTCCGGTGAATGCGCGCACATCACGCAACAACACGGGCTGCCCAACAATGTCGTGTATGCGGTGCTCGAAGATCACATGGGCATGTTATGGATCAGCACCAACAACGGGATATGCTGTTTCGATCCGGTAAAATCGACCTGCGTGAACTTCACAAGGCACGACGGGTTACAGGCGGACGAATTCAATTTCAATGCGGCGTGCCGCGGCCCGGAAGGAGCCCTGTACTTTGGCGGCGTAAACGGCTTCAACATTGTGCGTCCGGGACAGATACGGCACAATCCGCATGTCCCCCCGGTCGTCATCACCGGCTTTAGAGTGTTCGACAGGCCGGTTCCGCATCCCTCTGCCTCCTTCACAGACTCATGCATCACGCTCGGCTACGAGGAGAATTTCTTCACCTTTGAGTATGCTGCACTGGATTACTCTCTCCCCGACCGCAACGCATATGCCTACATTCTCGAAGGGCTGGACAGGGCCTGGGTCATGGCAGGGACGCGCAGATTGGCGAGTTACACAAACCTGGAACCGGGGAAATATACCTTCCGCGTGCGCGGCACGAACAACGACGGGGTATGGAATGCAACGGGAACCTCTGTTCGAATTGTGATCGAACCTCCGTTCTGGAAGACGCTCTGGTTCCGAATTGTCGCGGTGCTCTTGGGCATTGCTGCGGTGACTGTGGCCTACCGTCTGCGCGTCGCATCACTCCTGAGGGTGCAGCAGATGCGCCTCAATATCGCTTCGGATTTGCATGATGAGATAGGCAGCAATCTGGCGAGTATCGCTGTTCTTGCCGACCTCGTCCGCCATCGCACCGGTCTCCCGCCCACCGCGGCCGGCCATCTCCTGGATATCAGCCGGGCGGCACGGTCCACGTCGGATGCGCTTCGCGACATCGTCTGGTTCGTGAACCCCGAGCACGACACAACCGACAATGCCATCGACCGTCTGGAAGGAATCGCCGCGAAGTTGCTCGCGGGCATGAACTATACCTTCCTGGTTGATGACCACTCCGTGTCGAAAAAGCTCCCGATGACCTTCCGGCGGGACCTGGTGCTGATCTACAAAGAGCTCCTGAGCAATATCGTCCGGCACGCCTCTGCGAAGAATATCTCCATCTGGGTCGGTGATCATGAGGGCCGGCTTTCGCTGCGGATTTCCGATGACGGCCGGGGATTTGACCCGCGGCGGCCTTCGTCCGGAAACGGGCTGATAACCATGCGCAGGAGGGCTTCTCAGATCGGAGCCACGCTGGATATTCGGAGCGAACCGGGCAAAGGGACGACCGCCACGCTCAGCGTCAAATTACCGTGAATACGGTATCGTTTTTGAGCGAGGAAACTCCGTATCTTGGGCGGGCCTGTGCCCGGCCTCACGCCATCCCTTAGTGCGGGACGTAACGCTATGCCGAAAAGAGCCATGCTTCCCGAAGAGGACAAAGAGCTCTGGGTTGTCGAGGACGACAGCCTCTACCGCAAGACCATCGCGGAGCTCCTTCAGGAGGTGGAGGGAATCCGTTGCGAGCATGCGTATTCGCGTTGTGAAGATGCGCTGCGGGCGCTGGACACGGAACCCGCTCCCGACGTCATCCTCATGGACGTCGGACTTCCCGGGATGAACGGCATTGAAGGCACGAAACGCGTCCGCGAGCTTTCCCCCGCAACACGCGTGATCATCCTGACCATTCATGAGGATGATGAGAAGGTATTTGACGCCCTTTGCGCGGGAGCATCGGGCTACCTTCTGAAGAGCTCGCCCCCCGGGGAGATCGCGCGGGCCATGCTGGAGGTGCTGAAAGGGGGAGCCCCGATCAACGCGCAGATCGCCCGCAAGGTGCTAACGATGTTCACACACCTTGCCGGCCCGCGGTCTCCAAGCCCGCTGACGCAACGCGAAGGGGAAATCCTCAAATTGATGGTTGAAGGATTGACAAAGAAGCAGATCGCCGGTCGATTGATACTGAGCTACCACACGATCGACACGCACATTAAGAATATCTACGCAAAACTCCAGGTTCACACCCGCACCGGCGCTGTCACCAAAGCGCTGAACGATCACCTCCTCTAGCAACCCGCATTTCTGCATCCGTTTCTTCGCAGCGTCCTTCGCAATATACCGCGAATGCGGTATTGTCTGGCTTCCCTCCTCCGGTGTACCTTTAAAGGCAGAGAGCCAATCATGGACCTCTCACGCATTCTCTCCATCACATCAGCGGAGGACTCTCATGATACAAACTCGCCTGGTTGTCGTGCTTGCGATCTGCGTGGCGTTGTGCGGAGTACAAGGTTTGGCGCAGACCGGCGAGGAACTCAACCACGATCAAGCTACTGCGGCAAGACACGTTTCCCCTGTTTTGGAGCAACTGTCCAAGGAGCTTTCCCTGGCGCGCAAGGCCGGCGACGTCAACCGCGCCCGCGAAATCGAAGCCCAACTCTTCACTTCACTCCCCTCCGTCCCGGAAAGCGACGCTCCGGCCGTGATCCAGGGGACCGACGCGGATATGGGCTATGTGGCTGCCGATCCGCAATGGGGCAATGATGTCAAAGTGTACACCGGCGGCATGTACTCACATGGCAAGCGCCAGATTGCCATGGATGTGGACACGCTCGGCGGGATTTATCTCGCGATGAATGTGAAGTACCACGACACCCTTTCCTTTCTCAGGGCATACCGGTCGACAAATGGCGGACGCAGCTGGAGCTATATCAACGGCTTCATGTCTTCGAGCCGAGCAATCCAGTCCTTTGATCTGTGCGTAACGGAT
>JADLEA010000353.1 GCA_020846365.1 Bacteroidota bacterium | reverse complement strand
TATCTCGCCTACCGGGTGCTGGGACTGGACTTCGAGAAGATGAGCAGCCGGCGATGGTACTACTACATCCCGGCAAAAGGAGAGCCGCGGAAGCTCGTGTCGGCGGTCGAAAAAGCCCGGCTGGATGCGCTCCCCGGCAAGAAAATGGTCTACCTCTCCTGGGAAGAACTGCATGCCTCCCTGAAGAAGATGATGGGCCCGAAGAAAACGATCGCCATGCAGTACTCGCCGAAGAATCACGTGCCGTATGTGTCGATGGCCGATGCGGGGACGGTGGAGCTCCTGAAGAGCTTCGGCTACAAAATTGTCTCGTCCGCAGATCTCGTCCAGACATTTGTTTCGCGCATCTCGCCTGAGGGGTATGCCACGCACAAGGCAGCGGCTGCGGTGATGGACCGTATCATGGCGGAGGCGTTCGACAGGATCCGCGAAGCGCTCCGCACCGGCAACGGCGCCACCGAATACGACATCCAGCAGTTCATCATGAAGCGCTTCGCCGAGGAAAATCTCACCACCTATGATCCTCCGATGGTCGGCATCAATGATCACCCCGTCGATCCGCATTTTGAAGTGTCGAAGCAGAATGCCCGCGCTTTTGCAGCCGGCGATAAAGTCCTCATCGACATGTGGGCCAAGAAGAACGTCCCGGGCGGGATCTATTACGATATCACCTGGATGGGGTACTGCGGCGACACGCCCCCGAAGAAATTCGTGGAGGTCTTCAACGCCGTGAAAGCCGGACGCGATGCTGCAGTCGCCTTTGTCCAGGACGCCTTCAAACGCGGGCGTACCTGCTACGGCTGGCAGGTGGATGATGCCTGCCGCAACGTGGTCAAGAAAGCGGGATACGGCAAGTACTTCCTGCACCGTACCGGACACTCGATCACCGAAGAGACGCACGGAAACGGCGTGAACATCGACAACCTCGAAACAAAAGACGAGCGCGCTCTCCTTCCGGGTTGCTGCTTCTCCATTGAACCCGGCGTCTATCTTGCCGGCGAGATGGGCGTCAGGACGGAAATCAATATGTTCATCCGCGAGGACGGCGTGGCAGAGGTGACCGGGGCAGTGCAGCAAGAGATCGTGCTTCTCTGATGCCGCGCACTCACTCATACGATCCAACACGACACTCACAACAAGCGTAGAGCACCGTGGACTTCTCTGACCGCATTGCGTGGTTCCGCAAGAATTTCCTCCCGACCTTCTGGGTGGCCAATATCATGGAGTTGTTCGAACGGCTCGCGTATTATGGCCAGCAGATCGTCTTCATGGTGTATCTGCGCGACGTGCTGGGCTACTCGGAGACCGAAGCCGGAGGGTTTTCCAGCGTGTTCGGCGGCATCATGTGGCTCTTTCCCATTGTTGCCGGTACGCTGGCCGACAAGTGGGGATTCCGCCGCGCCTTCACCATCGCTTTCACCATGCTGGCGATGGGATATTTTCTCATCGGCTCGCTCGGGATGGAGACCTTTGCCGGACTCTATGGCACGGAGCAACAGCCGGTTCTGCTGATGCTTTTCCTGGTCTTCACCGCCATGGGCGGGTCGTTCATCAAACCGTCGGTCCTGGGCACGGTGGCGGTGACCAGCACGGAAGAAGGCCGCTCCCTCGGCTTCGCCATCTACTACTGGCTGGTGAATGCCGGCGCTATGCTGGGGCCCACGATCGCGTACTTCGTGCGGGACAGCTTCGGGTACGAGTTCGTCTACCTGGTGTCGGCCGTCAGTTGCGCGGCAATGGTGTTCGTCAACCTCGCGCTGTACAAGGAAGTACCGCCCGCTCCGGGAACGGTTCCGGAGTCCCTGGGGAAAAAATTCGTGAACCTGGTTGTCGTCCTCGGCAACTTCCGGTTCATCATCTTTCTTCTGATCTATTCCCTGTACTGGATCATCTTCTGGCAGGAATTCATCATCATCCCGTACTACGTGACAGACTTTATCAGCAAGGATGCGCCGTACGAGATCGTCCAGTCATGGTCGGGCGCAGGAGCGATCGTGCTCTTTCAGATACCGATTAACTGGTTCACGAAGAAACTCCCCACCCACAAAGCCATCCTCGTGGGGTTTGCCATGTCTTCGCTGATCTGGGTAATTATCGGCATCTCGCCGAGTCTGCCCACCATCGCGGCGGGAATCGTGGCATTCGCCATCGGCGAGATGATCCAGGCCCCCCGGTACTATGAATACATTTCAGAAATCGCGCCGCCCGGGCAGCAGGGGCTGTTCCAGGGATATGCGTTTCTTCCGATTGCCATCGCACGGTTCGTCGGCGACCCGCTCGGCGGGTGGTTATACGAGACGGCCAAAGCGCAGGGAACTCCGGGATTGATCTGGATCGGACTGATTGGCACAGGAATTCTGGCGACGCTCCTGATGGCGCTCTACAACATGTTCCTCCTGCCTCCGCAGCACAAGACGCACGCGCAGGCGTAAGGACGCTCACATACGCACACCTATGAAACAGGGGTTGAAAGTGAAGACCATGATCGGACAACGTATCGGCATGCTGTTGGTCGCCGCGACTGCCGTGCTCGGCATCGGGTCCGGCGGATTGACAGGCGATGAAGTTTTGCGGAAGGTGGAAGATCAGGTCAAAGGCGTGCGCGACTTCACCGTTACCCTGGATGTCGTGGCCGATATCGAACGGATCAAGGTTCCGCCGATGCACGCGAAGATGTACTACAAGCAGCCGGACAAAGTTCACTTCGACTCTAAGGGCTTTGCCATGTTGCCGCGGGAAAGCATGGGCCTCCAGTTCGGCCACCTTTCACAACGGTATGCGGCGGACAGTGTTCAGCGGCAGATGAAGGGGACTACGGCACTGTATCGTGTGGTGATGCATCCCCGGGACGAGCAATCGAGGGTGCGCAGGGTCGTCGTGTGGATCGACGGCGAACGATGGACGCCCGAGCGGCTGGAAATTCCCGAACCGGGCGGCAGGTCGATGCATGC
>JADLEA010000352.1 GCA_020846365.1 Bacteroidota bacterium | reverse complement strand
TTGAATGCGTTTCTGAGCGTCTTCGAGGATGCTGCGCTCGAACGCGCGCGCGAGATCGACCGCAAACGTGCCGCAGGACGCGCAGGATCCCTGGCCGGCATGGTGGTGGCAGTCAAAGACGTGCTCTGTATGCGCAACCAGCGCGTGACCTGCGCCTCGCAGCTGTTGCGTGACTTCGTCGCTCCGTATGACGCCACGGTCATCGAGCGTCTGGAAAAAGAGGATGCCATCCTGATCGGCAAGACGAACCTGGACGAGTTCGCGATGGGATCCTCGACCGAAAACTCCTCTTTCGGACCTGTGCGGAACCCGGTGGATGAATCTCGCGTGCCGGGGGGCTCAAGTGGGGGGTCCTGTGTCGCCGTTGCCGCGGGTATGGCCCACGCGGCGCTGGGGACCGACACCGGAGGGTCCATTCGCCAGCCCGCATCATTTTGTGGCGTCGTTGGACTCAAGCCCACTTACGGGCGCGTGTCCCGCTATGGCCTTGTGGCCCTGTCGTCTTCCTTCGACCAGATCGGACCGTTCGCACACACCGTTGCCGATGCGGCGCGTCTGTTGCAGGTGATCGCGGGACATGACGAAAGAGACTCGACGTCAGCCCGGCTGCCGGTGCCGGACTACTCCGGCGCGCTCACCGGGGATGTCCGCGGCCTCAAGATCGGTCTTCCCCGTGAAGCATTCGCGGAAGGATTACACGAAGAAGTGCGCGCCGCCATCGAGGGAGCAATCGAGAGTCTTCGCCAGCGCGGTGCGGAGGTGACTTCCGTCACGCTCCCGCATGCGCGCTACCACATCTCAACATACTATATCCTCATGACGGCGGAGGCCTCCTCGAACCTCGCCCGGTACGACGGCATACGGTATGGCTCGCAAAGCACGCGCGCGCGCGATGTCTCCGAGGTCTATACGCTCTCCCGGAATGAAGGATTCGGACCGGAAGTCAAGCGACGCATTATGCTGGGAACCTATGTGCTGTCCGCGGGCTACTATGACGCCTACTACAGAAAAGCCCAGAAGGTGCGCCGATTGATTCAGAACGATTTCTTCGAGGCCTTCCGCACAGTGGACTGCATCTGCATGCCGACCGCTCCCACGACGGCCTTCCGGTTCGGCGAAAAACTGCAGGATCCTCTCGCGATGTACCTTTCGGACATCTACACCGTGTCGGCGAACCTCGCCGGTGTGCCGGCGATCAGCGTGCCGTGCGGGAAAGACCGGCAAGGCCTGCCGATCGGACTGCAGTTCGTCGGAAAGCAGTTTGACGAATCAACCATCCTCAATGCGGCGTTCGCCCTCGAACAACTTTTTCCACATCACACTTAGACCCGGAACCGTATGAGCATTCTTGTCGACAAATCCACGCGCCTGGTTGTGCAGGGCATCACCGGAGGCGAGGGGACGTTTCACACCAAACAGATGATGGAATACGGCACCAACGTCGTCGCGGGCGTCACCCCCGGCAAGGGAGGTACGCGCTATGCGGGAACCGAGAAGGATCCGTTCCGGCGCCACGTCCCCGTCTTTAACACGGTCGCAGAAGCCGTCACCTCGGTCAAAGCCAATACATCCGTCATTTTCGTCCCCGCGGCTTTCGCCGCGGATGCCATCATGGAGGCGGCTGAGGCGGGAATAGGGCTCATCGTATGCATTACAGAAGGTCTTCCGACGCGGGATATGCTTCTGGCATACGAATATGTGACACAGAAAGGAGCGCGGCTCATCGGACCCAACTGTCCCGGGATCATCTCTCCCGGGCTGTGCAAAGTAGGGATCATGCCCGGCTTCATTCACAAGCGGGGTACGGTGGGCGTCGTCTCGCGGAGTGGAACTCTCACGTATGAAGCGGTCTGGCAACTCACCGAGCGCGGCATCGGCCAGTCAACCTGCATCGGCATCGGGGGTGATCCGGTCATCGGCACGCGCTTCGTGGACGCGCTGAAGCTCTTCAATGAGGATCCCGGCACGAAAGGGGTGATCCTGATCGGGGAAATCGGGGGGACAGCGGAAGAGGATGCGGCTGCCTACGTGAAGAAGTTCATGAAGAAGCCGGTTGTCGGATTCATTGCCGGGCGAACCGCACCCCCGGGCCGCCGCATGGGCCATGCGGGCGCAATCATCTCCGGGGGGAAGGGTACGGCGCAGGAGAAAATGGATGCGATGCGGAAGGCGGGGATCCATGTCGTCGAGAGCCCGGCCCTCCTCGGCGAGACCATGGCCAAAGCCCTGGGTCTGCACAAGACTGGGGCAGCGAAAAACGCGCCTGGCAGAAAAACGGTTCAACGCCGGGCCAAGCCGGCAGTGCGCGGAAGGGCAAAAACAAAAGCGTCAAGGAAGGCGGCTCCGAAAAAGCGCGCATCCAGGAACACCGGACGTTCCCGCAAATAACCATCATCGTACACAGCAAACAGGTCACGGTCGTCGCTATGGCTCAAGAACGAACCCTTGCAATTCTCAAACCGGACTGCGTCCGGAAAAACCTCCAGGGAGAAGTCCTCGCTCGCATCCAAAAGGCGGGCTTCCGCGTCCTTGGTTTCAAGATGCTCCGGCTCAGCCCCATAGCGGCGGGTGCATTCTACGCCGTGCACAAGGGAAAACCGTTCTACGATGGGCTCGTGGAATTCATGTCGAGCGGTCCGTGTGTACCTATCGCCCTCGAGAAACAAGATGCGGTGGCGGATTTCCGCGCGCTCATCGGCGCGACTGACCCCCGCGAAGCCCTTCCCGGAACCATCCGCAAGGACTACGCCGAGAGCAAGGGAGAGAACATCGTGCACGGGTCCGATTCTCCTGAGAATGGGAAAATCGAAGTTGCCTTCTTCTTCTCGGAAAAGGAACTCGCCGAGAACCGCTAGAGAAACATGCCGGGCTTCCCCATGGCGCTGATTCCCTGGAAGACGCTCACCCGCACCATCCGGTTCAAGAATCCGTGGTGGTCGTACGGCCATGATGCCGTCCTTCTGCCGAACGGCAAAGAGGGAGAGTACCACTATGTGCATTCTCTCGGGTCCGCCTGCGTGATCCCGGTCATGGAGGACGGATCCATCCTTCTCGTCAATCAGTACCGCTACCTCGGCAACAAGGAGAGTCTGGAGTTTCCGTGCGGAGCAGTGAAGGAGGGCTCGTCCCATGATCAGACGGCGTGGCACGAGCTCGCAGAAGAGACTGGCTATTCCGCGATTTCGCTTGTGCTCGTGGGTGCGTTCAACCCGTACAACGGCGTGACGGATGAAATCTGCCAGGTCTACCTTGCCCGCGATCTGCGCCACATCGGGGCGACGCCTGATGAGACGGAGCAATTCGAACTAGCCCGGCTTTCTGTCCAGGACGTCGACACGAAGATACGCGAAGGTCTCATCTGGGACGGCATGAGCATCGCTGCCTGGCACCTCGCACGCGCGAGGAGCCTCGTATAGCTTCCTCCATTGATCAACATCTTCATCCCGGAAGGTCAATCATGAATCGAAATGGCTTCTTCTGTTTGATCCTGGCGATGGCTGTATGGCAGGGATGTGACTTCATCGATGGTGCCGGAGAGGTGATGACGGGCGCGGACCGTCTGGTGGCTGATCAACGCGCGCTTCTCGCGGGGAAGCGTGTCGGGCTTGTGACGAATCACACCGGAAGACTCTCCACCGGCGAGTTTCTGGTGGACACTCTCGTCAGCTCAGGGATTCAGGTCCGCGCGCTTTTCGGCCCGGAACACGGAATCCGGGGCGACGTCGAAGCCGGTGATACCGTTGCAGACAGCATCGATGCGAAGACGGGCATTCGCGTCTACTCGCTCTATGGAGCGATCAGCAGACCCACACCGGCAATGCTGAAGGATATCGATGTGCTGGTATATGACATCCAGGATGTCGGCGTCCGGTTCTATACGTACATCAGCACGATGAAGCTGTGCATGGATGCTGCAGCGGAACGGGGGATTCCTTTTGTGGTCCTGGACCGGCCCAATCCTCTCGGCGGACTCGTGGACGGTCCGGTCATCGAAGATTCGCTCAAGTCCTTCGTGGGCATGCTGTCGGTCCCGGTGGTGTACGGTCTGACGGCCGGCGAGCTCGCGACGATGATCAATGCTCGTGGGTGGCTTGATGCGGGGAGGAAGGTGGATCTGAACGTGGTGTGGATGGACGGGTGGACGCGATCCAAGCGGTTTACGTCGGCCTGGGTCCCACCCTCGCCGAACATCAAGCATCCCGCCACGGTCGACGTCTATCCCGCGACATGCTTGGTGGAGGCCACGAATGCCTCGGAGGGGAGAGGGACCGACGCTCCCTTCCATCTGATCGGTGCACCGTGGATGCGGAAGGATCAACTGGCATCCCGTCTCAACGCAGCGAGTCTGCCAGGTGTGGCGTTCGCGCCGGCGACATTCACCCCGGCGTCTTCGAAGCAACGCGGAATCGCTTGCGAGGGTGTGTCGGTCACTGTAACTGCGGTGGATTCCTTCAGACCGGTGTTTACGGGCCTGACTATTCTTTCCGTGTTCCGCGAACTCTACCCTGACAGCCTGGTGATCCGCCCGAACTCGCTGGGCCGGCTCCTGGGAGTATCGAGGGCATATGGAATGATTCAATCAGGGACGCCACCGGTGGAGATCGAACAGACCTGGCTCGAAGAAACCCGTCAATACGAAGCTCTGATAGACCCATTCAGGCACTATCCCTCGAAGTAGGGCGTCTGCTGCAATTCCGAGTAGCAGACGGGATCGACATTGTCAGGCCGCCTGTCCGCTGTCCCTGCCAACCTTCGGAATTCCACCGTTTTCGGGGGATTCCTTGCGGAATTAGTTGACTTTGCGGGCGGATTTGGTTAGCTTTTTACGATCTTGTGTTATCTTACCCCAGAATGCAGGTAGACAATGGCGGATGGAGCTGCCGCTGTGTTCGCGCGAATGCGGCGGTGGATAGGGGTTGGAGTATTGTTAGTTGGCATTGCTGCGCTCTGCGTTGGAGCCGAAAAGAGCCTGTTCCCGTTTGACGGCCTGGCGGGAGCGGGTTTTTTTGCCTTTGGACGCAAGAGAAAAAGCGGCACGGGGACAACGGATGTTGCCCAACCGGGAGAGCACGCTGTGAATGAACATGATGAATCGTCCCGGCAGACGAACCTCCTGTTTGACGACTATCAGGCGGCCACCGAGAAATACCGGGTGAAAGACGCCACCGAGGAGCATCAGGTGGTTCCCTCCACGAAAACCGGCAGACCGGTGGCGGGCGAAGCGAGTTCTGAGCCGGTCCGGGAAGCCGAGATTCTGGATTTCTTCGACGTCGAGACCGACGTCCCGGCACGCGAAGCGGAACCGCGTGGGGAATTCCATACGCTGCTGAACAGAGTCCTGCTCGTCCTGAAGAGCGTCCTGTTCTGCAATACCGCGGTATTCTTCGGGCTGAACCGCGAAAAACAACAGCTCGTCCTGGAGGGGGTGGCAACGGACAATCCATCCTTCACCGGGCAGAAACGTCTCCCCCTGGCCGAAGATATGCTCAGTCAGGTGGCCACCTCCGGCAAGCCGAGGATTCTCTCTTCGGTGAACCCTCAGGGAGAGAC
>JADLEA010000351.1 GCA_020846365.1 Bacteroidota bacterium | reverse complement strand
GGTCACCGATGACCCGGAGGCGCCCTGCGGCCTCCACCCCCGGAATCTCGCTCTTGAGGCACTGCGCAAGGGGACCGCTGCTTTTGGCGGTGAGAAACTCCTCATCCTTCAATCTCGCGTCCAGCGTAATGCGGTATATCCGATCGGCGTGCTCGTGAAATGCGTCGTAGGAGAGTTCGTCCCAGACGAACATCCCGACGAGGATGAAGCACGCAATACCGATCGCAAGCCCGGCAATATTGATGATGCCGTAACCTCTTTGCCGCAGCAGGTGGCGCATGGCAATGAGAATGTAATTCTTCAGCATAGGAGTTACTATCGGTCGATGTCGGTGTCGTGTGTACTGCGCCCGGGCGGCGTTTCACCCGTTTCTGGCCCGGGCAAACCATTGCGCCGTGTGCTTACGCGCGTGATCTCGTCTTGATGTTCTCCGTGACGATGTGCCCGTCAAAGAGGTGAATGACCCGGTGGGCGTAGTCTGCATCATGGGCGGAATGCGTCACCATGGCGATGGTTGTGCCCGACTCGTTCAGCTGCGTCAGGAGCTTCATCACCTCTGTGCCGTGCGCCGAATCCAGATTGCCCGTCGGCTCGTCGGCCAGGATGAGCTTCGGGTCCGCCACAATGGCCCGTGCCACGGCGACGCGCTGTTGCTGCCCCCCGGAAAGCTGCTGCGGGAAGTGATTTCTCCGGTGCATGATCCCCATGTTTTCCAGAACCTCCGTAACCCTCTTGGTCCTTTCCGGGGTGGGCTTCCCGAGATAGATCAAGGGGAGCTCCACATTCTCGAACACCGTCAACTCATCGATGAGATTGAAGCTCTGAAAGACAAAGCCGATATTGGCTTTCCGGAGGTTCGCGCGCTGCCGCTCCGAGTGCTTCGACACTTCCTGATCCAGAAAGCGGTACTCGCCGCTTGAGGGATTGTCCAGAAGGCCCATGAGATTCAGGAGCGTGGACTTCCCGCATCCCGATGGGCCCATGATCGCGACAAACTCACCGGCCGCGATGTCAATGTTCACGTTGTTGAGGGCTGTCGTCTCAACCTCGTCCGTGGTATAGACCTTTTTCAGATTCCGTGCGCTGATCATGCGTTCTCCGCCGTTGTAGTGCCCGGCCTGACGGGCAGACCGGAGTGCTTTGTGAATGCAGGGATGCTACCGAAACACGAGGCGGTCTGCCTCGCCGAAATTGTCATAGGTGGACGTCACCACCCTCTCGCCCGGTCGAAGACCCTCCAGCACCTCGAAGACCAGCGGATTCTGCCGCCCGAGACGGATCGGACGTTTGACAGCGAAATCACCCGACGGATCTACCACATAAGCCCACTGGCCGCCGGTCTTCTGATAAAACCCGCCGCGGCTCAGCAGCGTGGCTTCGGCCAGGTCGCCGAGCTCAAGACGGATCTGGAGAGTCTGACCGCGCCGGATTCCCTCCGGCTCCCCCCCGACAAACTCCATGTCCACTTCGAATCGCCCCTCCCGGACCTCCGGATACACCTTGCCGATCCGCAGCCGGTGACGTTCTCCCGCGAGTTCGAATTCACCGGTCTGGCCGGCGCTGACGCGGGAGATGTAGTACTCATCGACCGCAACGCGCACTTTGAAACTGTCCAGCACATCGATCTGCCCGAGGCGTTCTCCGGGATTCTTGGATTGACCGATCTCGGCGTTCAGGGACGAAAGCTGTCCGTTGATCGGCGCGCGGATCGTGAGGTTCTCTAGATTCTTCCGCGTCATCGTGACGTTCGCGGTAAGCCGCTTCATGGATTCTTCCAGCTGTCCGATCTGATTCACCCGGAGGATCGAATCCTGCCGCGCATTCTCCTGGCTTATCGTCCGCCGTTTCAGCCAGTACTGATATTCATCCCGGCTCTGCGTGAACTCGAGCTGAGAGATCAGGCCCCGGTTGTGAAGAGCCGAATCCCGGACAAAAGTCCGCGTCGCCTTCTCGAGGCCGAGTTCCACCTCGGCAATTTCCTGCCTGACCTTGATAGAGTTCTGTTCGATGCTGATGCGGGTATTGCGGGCGTTGTTGATTTGCTCGTATGACAGCGCTTCCCTGTACATCACGTCCAGCTGAAGGTTTGTGTTGTTCAAGCGCAGTATGGGATCTCCTCTTTTCACCATCGCACCTGCTTCCACGAATCTGGTCTCGACGCGGCCCCCTTCCACGGCGTCGAGGTAGAAGGTCTGGATGGGGAGGACGGTCCCATTCACCGGCGTGAACTCCTGGAATGGACCTTGCACAACTTCCGTGATGCTGATCTTCTCTGAATCCACGTTCAGCCTGGATCCCGAATGACCGAAGAGTTGGTAGAGGATTGCCAGAATGGCGATCGCGGCCAGGCCCAAGAAGACAATTCGCTTCGGGGCCCAGGGCTTCCTGTGTATTGCACGGTCCATCCCGCTCTGCTCGGCCGGAGGAGGCGAATCGGGATCTGTGCGAGGTACGTTGTGAAGATTCAGTGCTTTCATCTCTGCGTGGTCTGGTTTGTTGAGATTCCCCGCCCCCCACTGTCGCACATTCCCTGCCAACCCGAAAATGCTT
Source organism: Bacteroidota bacterium (assembly GCA_020846365.1). Classification (GTDB taxonomy): domain Bacteria; phylum Bacteroidota; class Ignavibacteria; order UBA10030; family UBA6906; genus JAGDMK01. Next base: position 1,776 of record JADLEA010000351.1, on the reverse strand, counting down.
TTTTCTGCTTCGAATACGCAATATTTGTTCTGAAGATCGTCCGGAAACGTGACAAACGGGTGTCCGAAAACGGACGCCTCGAGCCCTTTGGGCTCTTTTCATTGTCGAATCGAATCCACATATTGTATCAGGTTTTCACATTCCTCCAATGCGCAAAGCAAACTCCAGCATACTTGTCGTCGACGATCAGGAAGACATCCTGATGGCTGTCCGGCTGCTGCTGAAGCAGAACGGCTGGGATGTCCGGACAGAGCAGGACCCAAGAAATCTACCGGCCGTGCTGGCAAAAGACTCCTTTGATGTGATTCTGCTGGATATGAATTTCAGCAGGGAAAGCAACAATGGTCTTGAGGGTTTTCTCTGGATGAAGAGGATTCTGGAAATCGATCCCTCTGCGGCCGTGGTCCTGATTACGGCGTTTGGTGACATCGAAACAGCGGTCCGGGCGATAAAGGAAGGGGCCACCGATTTTGTGCTCAAGCCCTGGCAGAATGAGAAGCTGATCGCAACCGTGTCTGCCGCGCGGGAGCTGCGCCGGTCGCATACGGAGATTGACCGGCTGAAATCGCGCGAGCGGCTTCTCAGGGCCGACCTGAACCAGACGTTCCGGGAGTTCGTGGGGCGTTCCAGACCCATGTTGCGTCTCTTCGAGACGATCAGCAAGGTTGCCGCAACTGACGCGAACGTGCTGATCCTCGGAGAAAATGGCACCGGAAAGGAGCTCGTCGCGCGTGAGATTCATCGCCAATCCTCCCGCAGGGATGAATTGCTGCTCTCCGTCGATATGGGGTCGCTGAACGAGTCGCTCTTCGAGAGCGAGCTCTTCGGCCATCAGAAGGGAGCTTTCACGGATGCACACGAAGACCGGGCGGGCAGGTTCGAAGCCGCATCTGGCGGCACCCTTTTTCTGGATGAGATTGCGAACCTCCCTCTTCCGCTTCAGGCCAAACTCCTTGCAGTGCTGGAAAACCGGCAGGTCACGCGCGTGGGATCCAACATCCCGCGCCCGGTGGACATCCGGCTCATCTGTGCGACGAATCGATCCCTTTCTGCACTCACGCAACAAAAAGCCTTTAGGGAAGACCTGCTCTACCGGATCAACACCGTTGAACTCCACATTCCGCCCCTTCGCGAGCGTGTGGAGGACATCCCTCTCTTGCTCGAACACTTCATCGGTATCTACACACGCAAGTACAACAAGCCCCATATGAATGTCGGGACGCAGACCCTGGCAAAGCTGCAGCGTTACCACTGGCCGGGGAACGTCCGGGAACTGCAGCATGCAGTGGAACGCGCGGTCGTGCTCGTGGACTCTCCTGTTCTCCAACCCGGTGATTTCTTCTTCGCCGCCGCGGACAATGTTGAGAGTATGACCGTCAGGGATTTCAAGCTTGAGGGCGTCGAGCGATCCGTCATCATGAAAGCCCTGGCCAAACACCAAGGCAACATCACCCAGGCGGCAAAAGAACTTGGCCTGACACGCGCCGCCCTCTATCGCCGGCTCGAGAAACATGGCCTTTAGGAATTTCCGGCTTCAGGTCTTCTTCCGCATCGCGGGCCTCACAGGCACGATCCTGTTGACTGTCTATCTCCTTTCCGCAACCTCCCTGTACGCAACCGCAGCCATGGCAGCATCAGCCGTCGTGGTACAACTCGTATTGCTCATCCGGTTTGTCGAGCGGACCAATGTCGACCTCACCAGATTCCTCGAAGCAATCACCTACGCGGATTTCTCGCAGACGTTTATCGCGAAGGGGAAGGGATCAACTTTTGACG
>JADLEA010000350.1 GCA_020846365.1 Bacteroidota bacterium | reverse complement strand
GTCCTTCAGGTGAATTTCATCGGGGCGATCGACTTTGACAAGAAGGAGGCATGGTTCTTCGCCGGCATGTTCGAGTCCCGGGTGCTCACGATGACCATCGAAGGGGAGATGGGCGTCCTGGTGGCATGGGGGGCTAACCCGAACTTTGTGATCAGCGTCGGGGGCTTTCATCCGGCGTTCAAGGCGCCGCCACTGCCGTTTCCAGAGCCGCGGCGGATTGCGATCAGTATCCTGAATACTGATTTTGCCCGGATCCGCGTCGAGGGGTACTTTGCTGTTACCTCCAACACGGTGCAGTTCGGAGCGCGAGCAGAACTCTATTTCGGCTTGGATGCCTTCAGGATTGAAGGCCATCTGGCGTTCGATGCGTTGTTCCGGTTCTCTCCCTTCTCCTTCGTCATCACCATCTCCGCGTCCCTGTCCGTCAAGGTCTTCGGCGTCGGTCTGTTCAGCGTCCGGTTCAAAGGTGAACTTGAAGGGCCGACACCCTGGCGGGTGCAGGGAAGCGGCTCCATCTCCCTCCTCTTCTTTGACATCGACGTCGACTTCAGCCACACCTGGGGCGAAGAGGCCGAAACGACGCTGCCGCCCATCAAGGTCGTGCCGCTTCTGGTGGCGGAGATTGAACGACTGGAAAACTGGAAGACAATTCTTCCGGGGCAGACGCGCCTGTTTGTGTCCCTGCGCGAATTCGAACAAAGCGACACGCTGGTCCTCCATCCAGTCGGCGCATTGCAGATCAGCCAGAGGTCGGTACCGCTTGAGCTCACGCTGGACAAGGTGGGAAATCAGAAGCCCGAGGATGCCGACTACTTCACGCTGTCGGTCAGTTCCGCGGGCCTCGCGAAGAGCGCAGACGTCAACGAATCCTTTGCGTTGGCGCAATTCAAGGATATGGATGACGCGAAGAAACTGAGCAGTCCGGCATTCGAGCAGCTGAAGGCGGGTATCGAGCTCTCTGCGGCGACGGCGCGCGCCAACACGAGCCTGGCAGTCAAACGTGTCGTGCGGTACGAAAAGATCATCATCGATACCAACTACCTGCGCTTTGTCAAGCCCCTTGTTACCTGGTTCTCCGACCTGTTCACACTGTTTCTGAACGGGAATGCGGTGGCCAAATCAATGGTGTCCCAACATACCGCGCTGCAGAAGGAGCCGTTTGCTGACAAAGTAACGATCCATCAGGACGTGTGGGTGGTGTCTTCCAACAAAGACAATTCCCCGCTCGCTGAAGGCACCGTCAGGTTCACCAGCCAGGCCGAAGCATACCAACATCTGCAGCAGGTCATTGCAGAACACCCCGATCGGGCCGAAGAGGTGCATGTCATTCCCGAGTCGGAATTACGGAGCGCCGCATGAGTGACGTCATCAACACGTATACCTTTCTCCCCTGGTTGCGGCAGGGATTGGCGAACAACATCGCTGCCGCCGACCTGGATGCGAGCGTCAAGACTCGTGCCACCATAGACGTTGCGGTTGCGATTACCGGCACAGGGGTGGACGAGGTTCCGGATACTCCTCCGCCGATAGCCAAGAAGGTAGGGCTGTATGGACCGGGGGATATCATCGGGATCGAATCCAGCGTGATCGTGAAGGTTGAACCGCGAAATTGGATTACGAATTTCGAGCCCAACTACCTCCCGCACATTGAATTCTATGACGAAGATTTTCCATGGCGGTATACGCCGGCTACTCCCGACACCGGGACGCATCGCCTCAGGCCCTGGATCATGCTGGTGGTGCTGAAGGAGACTGAATTCGAAGAAGGCGCGAACATTGCAGGCAAACCGCTTCCGTTTGTCACGCTAAAGGTCGACCCGCTGACCTCTTTTCCCGATTCATCCCAGCTCTGGGCGTGGGCGCATGTGCACATCAACAAGGACATCGTGCAAACGGACAACCAGACCCGGTCAACCGATACATCGGCGATCCTGCCGCGGGTGGATGAGATCATCAGTGCCACCCCCGATCTGGCATATTCACGCATCATGTGTCCCCGTCTGCTTGAGGAGAACACGGCATATCATGCATTCCTGATTCCCGTGTTTGAATCGGGCCGGCTCGCAGGGCTCGGTCTGGATCCGGATGACTCGCCTGCGGAAGTCCACGCGACGTTTTCGGCCTGGGCTGGCTATGCAGGCAAGCCGTCGGATCATGACTTCCCCTACTATCATCGCTGGTATTTCAGAACGGGTACCGTGGGCGACTTTGAGTATCTGGTGCGCTTGCTCCAGCCGAAGCCCGTGGATATCCGCGTGGGCCGCCGCGATATCGATGTGCAGCAACCGATGGTCAATTTCCCCGGCATTCGAGACCCTCAGCTCGGCGGCGTGCTCAAACTGGGCGGGGCATTGCAGGTGCCGGTCGATACCATGAAAGAAGAGGAGAAGGAGGAGTACGAGAAATACGAAAAGTGGGCTCTCCCGTACCCCCACGAATTCCAGGAACGCCTGGCGGCATTCATCAACCTTGCGGACGACTACGCACGGCTGAAGAGCGAGGAGGCCAACACGAGGTCCGGACTTGAGATCCCCATCGATCCGCAAACGGGAGAGGACGATCCGGACCCGCTCATTACGCCTCCGCTGTATGGGCGCTGGCATGCCATGGTTACGCGAGCGCTCAGGAACCGCGCGGGGGAATTCGTCGAACATCATACGAACTGGGTGCACGATCTCAACCTGGACCCGCGCTTCAGGGTGGCTGCGGGATTTGGGACGAAGGTGATCCAGGACAAGCAGGAAGAGTACATGGATGCGGCCTGGGGCCAGGTGGGAGAGATCATCGAAGCGAATCGCCGGTTCCGGCTTGCAGAGCTGGCGAAGCGCGCGTCACTGGTCTGGTACCGCGATCATTTGCTGGCCCTGCGGCAGGCAAGCCCGGAGCAGGCATTCCGGCTCTGCACGCCGCTCCACAAGCGCATTCTTTCGCAAAACAGGACGGTGTACTTTCAGATCAAATCCAGTCCGGTGCCTAACGCCGCCCTCACGCCGGCGATGAGGCGCGTCACCCGGCCGCGCAGTCGTTTGATGAAAGCGATGGAATTCGGACCGGAGATCCGTCCGGACAATCTCCTCACGCGCCTCAACGAAGGGAAGGTAGTCCCGGTTCAGCCGAAACAGGTCCCGGCCGGTCTGCCGACAATGGAGCAGGTGGCTGCGGACATGAAGCCGCGGAACGTGCCGGGCTTTCTGCTTGACTGGCTGAAGAGATTCCCGTGGCTGCGTTTCCTGCCGCTGGCCGTGATCATCGTGATGCTCGTGATATTCGTTCTGAGCGGGTTCAGCTCTTCATTGCAGTATGTCACGTACGCAGTCGTGGCCGCCATGGGGGCGTTGTTCGAGTTTCTCCGCCGAATGGAAAGCACGAGCCGGATGGCGGATTCGATGCTCCCGGAGAATCAGATTCCTGCGGCGGTGGAGGATCTCCCGAAGAGCCCGGATTTCAGAATCACCGACCCGGGCAGCACCTTCCAAGCCCGCACGGGAGGGAGTGACAGCGTCGAAGCGCAACATTACAAGACCGCGCTCCGCAGCACCTATGCCCTCGTTGCGGACAGCAAGGCAGCGGCCGCACTCCCGGCACCCGTGGTGCTGGAGATGCCGCAGCTCATTGCCGATTCCTTTGTGGCGTTAAATCCTGGCGTGACTCTTCCGCGGCATGTCTTCGCGGGCATTCATCTCCCCGACCGACTGCGTGCGGAGACCGGCGAAGACCTCAAGCCGGCGATGGCATACCCCGAGATCGATGTTCCGATGTACAAACCTCTGACCGAGATTTCCGCAGAGCATTTTCTGCCGAACATTCATCTCATCGAACAGAACACCATCTCGCTTCTCGAGACCAATCAGAAATTCATCGAATCCTACATGGTGGGTTTGAATCATGAATTCGCGCGCGAGCTTCTCTGGCGTGAATACCCCACGGATCAGCGGGGAAGCTACTTCCGGCAATTCTGGGATGTGAGCAGTCATCTTAACAAGCAGAAACTCAACCCTGAGGCCCTGAGGGAGAAGCTGCGGGACATTCCCCCTCTCGACAAGTGGCCGCGCAATTCCGATCTGGGGGATCACGACCATCGCGAGCAAGGCGGAGATAAAGAGGAAGAGTTGGTGCTGGTGATCCGCGGTGAGCTTCTCAAGAAGTACCCGACGGCGGTGATCTATGCGCACAAGGCCAAGTGGCAGCGGAAAGCGGATGGTTCGATCGACAATAGCCTGCCCCGCGATTTCGAGGATGGCGAACCGATGGAAGCGGTTGTGAAGACGCCGTTGTACGAGGCCAAGGTGGATCCCGATATTTACTTCTTCGGATTCGATCTGACAACGGAAGAGGCCAAAGGGGAGAGCGGGGAATCGGCCGGCGACAACCCGGGCTGGTTCTTTGTCATCAAGGAACGGCCGGGCGAACCACGATTCGGCCTGGATATGGAGCGCACGGGGGACCTCCGGCAATGGAACGACCTTGCATGGACGGACGTGTTGCCGGGGGGAAGCGGTGGTGTGTTCATCGACGTGGGCAGTTCTTCGCCATCCCTTGCGCTTCCATCTCCCTCGTCGGCCCCGGATAGTGAAGAGGGAAAGCAGCAGCGGGAGGACGTGCAGGTGCGGTGGAATGCTTCAAACGCCGCGGAACTTGCCTACATTCTGTATCAGGTGCCGGTCATGATCGGCGTGCACGCCATGGAAATGCTGCCGAAAGAAACAGGGACGTGATTCCGTAAAGGATACCCCGGTGGAATTCCGACAATCGCTCGAAAGTCTTTCCCATGCCCGCGCCGCAACGGCGGACACGAGAGACAGGATATACAAGCTCAAGCAGAAGCTCGCCATCGTCCGCAGGGACAGAGACAGGTTCTCCCGGCAGCATAACCCTGCAAACGATGCAGACAAGAGGCGACTGGCGTCATACGACGCCCGCGAGAGAGAACTCGAATCCGAGATTAAGGCGGCATCGGGATCGTTTGCCAAAGATCTGAAATCCGAGGACGCCCGGCTGAAAGACTTCCTGACGTTCACGGATCCGCGCAGCAATCTATCCCATCTGGACGACGGCATTCCCATTTTCCTCCTTCCCCTGCGTCTGGAGACGCGGTTCAAGCAGGTTCCGATTCCCGGCAGCGCAGCAAGCAAGTCTCAGCTGTGGATTCGCGTCTTCCCCGACGATTTCGCAATTGATTCGTTCGAGTCCGTGCTGTCGGAGGATGAGGTGCGGAATGCGAAATCCTACTGGCAATCGATCTGGAGGGCAGCGGATATCGAGGCGGAACAGCGGGGTGCGTGGCGGTCACTAGTGGCTGGTCATGGCTCCGGACGTGCGTACTGGATCACGAAGACATACATCCCGGCCAATGCCACCGCTCAGCCCTTGCACAAAGATCCGGATGAACTGATACTAGTGATTCCCACCGAATCGCCGTTGACGGCGGGGGAGAGGACTCCCGTCCAGAAGTACTGGGAGGATGTGTGGCGTGCGGCCGGGGATCCCGTGAAACAGGCCAACGCGTATGACGATCTGGTGGATGCGCTCAATGATGCCGCACGTGCCGAACAACTCGTGACGGACTATGTGCCATTCAACATGATTGATCCGCCTCCCGTTAGTACAGATTACTCTTCGGCAACAGTCACTGTCGTCTTCGTTGAGTTCCCGGACACCGACGCGCTCAACCTCCGCTTGCAGTCCTGGTCGATGCCCCCGATGGTACACATCATGCCCGAACGGCTCGTGGTGCAAGGTTACTTTCAGGGCGAAATGGAGCTCAACACTGCGGGCGAGCTCATCACGTCGCCCCTGGTCGTGGGTCCGGATCCATCAGCCGCAGAAGGGGAGGAACTCGACGCGAGCGGGGAAGATCTGAAGGTGGGGGATGCCTTCAAGTGGATGGTGGATTTTGACGATGCCGTTGCCCGTGGGATGGGCTTCAAGATCGACCTCAACGAAGCGCAGGCACAGCGGGGATTTGACCGGCTCTGCGTTCTGGGGGTGCGTATGAGTGCTGATCCGGCAAAGGGTCAGGAGCTTCTGGAACAGCTCCTCGCGCATCACCAGAACAGCCGCAAAGGTCTGAGCATCCTCAGGCAGGGGACCCCGACAAACAACACGGAGAACGCAGCCTCGGGATACCAATGGCAGGAAGACGCCGATGTGAGTTTCGATTACTATCACGCGAAGCCGGCACCCTCCCAGCTCCCCCCTGCCTGGGCGCGTCGAAGTGACGGCCAATGGTTGGCAGACTGTCTGGGTATCAACCACTCCGCGATAGAGTCGATCCAGCATTTCACCGCCACCGATCAGACCGATGCCAGGGCGATGAACCTCGCCCTCTGGCCCGCGACGCTGGGATATTTCATGGAGTCGATGATGGCACCGGTCTTTGATGATGCGAGCATCCGGCAGACCCGTGCCTTCTTCACGCGGTACGTGAGCGGAAGGGGATTTATCCCGGCCATACGGATCGGCGACCAGCCCTACGGTATTCTTCCGGCCACCCCTTTTTCCCGCATGAACTGGTTCCGTGCGAGCGACCTCGGTCTGGTCCATGCCGCCGGTGCATCGACCGCCGTGTTGAACGCACGCTTTCTCCTTCACCTCTACCGGATCCTTCTGGAGATAGACAAGACCTGGGCAATGTTGAGCAATCGCGTCTCGCACGTCGGGATACGAGGCGACGCGCAGCAGACGCTGCTGGATATCGTCGGGTTGCATGCCAATTCGGTTGAGGTCCACTCCCGCTACGCACAGAGTCTGGAGCACATACACAATTACTACAACCTGATCGGATTTCCGCTATCCCGGTCGAAGACGTTCTCGCCCGCGAAATACACGCAGAGCGGCCTCCAACTCCTGCAGAGTCTGGGCTACAACGCCGATCCGTCGGATGACATCCCCGAGATTCTCACCAAATTCTTCTTCGGTGGTGCGGAACGGCTTACGGGGCGGTTGGTGGACGATGCTCCGCTGTCCGAAACTAACTCTCTCCGGGCTCAGGCCACAGGAGAGAGGAATTACATCGAATGGTTGATCGATGCGGCCAGGACTTCGCACGATGCACTTCGTCGCCAGCAGGGCTTCACGGGTGACACCCCTCCCACGGCACTGCTCTACCTCCTCCTGCAGCACGCGCTGGATTTGGCGTTCATCGATACGAGCCTGCATCTGTATGAGCGGCACGGGCTGATGACGTATTCGGATCTTCTGGCCGCACGTGTCGAACCGAGGTTCATCCACATCGAGGGGGAAGCCGACAAGGGGAGCCGCTGGAGACACCTCTATGCAGTTGAGCCCGTGATTACCGGGAGCGCATCTGTGGAGATCGGCGAGTACATCCCGACGCAAATTGGCACAGGCGGCGAAACCGCGGATCTTGAAGAGTGTCTCGACGCTCTGGTCCATCTCAAAAAACTCCCGACGGCCCGGCTGGAGCGGGCATTGGTTGAACACCTCGATGCATGCGCATACAGGATTGATGCGTGG
>JADLEA010000349.1 GCA_020846365.1 Bacteroidota bacterium | reverse complement strand
GAACTGGCTGCGCAATGCAGGCGCGTCATTCGACCACCTGCACAAACAGCTCGTGTCACTGGATGAATGGGGGGCCTCCATTCAGAACCAGATCAAGCTGCTGCGCGATGACGCCAACGTGTACACCGAGTACGGCGTGAATTTCGCGGCGCATCATAACCTGGTGTTTGCGGAGAATGATTTTGCGATCGCGTACGCCGGTATCGGCCACCGGTATCCGACCATCGAGATCTATTCGCGCTCGCCGGCCGGACGGCCCTATGAGCACACCGACGAGGAAATCCGCGGCGTCAGCAATATGGTCCATGCAATCCATGCCGCCATGGGAGGCCAGATTTCCTGTAATGAGGAATGGTACTACACGCCGATCGATGCGGTCTACAAAATGCCCTGGCATGTGTTGATCAAATGGCGCGTCACCGTGCCCGCCGGCTTCGAAGGGGGAACCAGTATCTTCATCAACCCCATGACACCTATCGATCTTCGCGACAAGATGGTGCCACGCCTCTACAAGTTGCGGGATGAGGGGAAGATCGGATGGGTCCGGATCGCCGAAGAATGCAGAGTCGATCCCAATCCGCTGAAATACTACCTGAAGTAACAGTCCGCACCCATGGCCGGCCATCGCCACGTCCCGCCACGGTGCGACCCGGTATACCCTTGCCACCAGCATGATCTCTGCCGTCGACATATCGCTGCAGTACGGTGAACGGCGTCTTTTTGACGGCGTGACGTTTCATATCGGGCCTCATGACCGCATCGGCCTGGTCGGTTCAAACGGTTCCGGCAAGACCACCCTCCTCCGCGTCCTGCTGGGCGATGTCGCACCGGACAGCGGTGCCGTTACACGAGCGCGGTATGTGACGGTCGGCTATCTCCCCCAGGAAGGCACTGCGCTCGCAGGCCGCACGCTGTACGCCGAGGCAGAATCCGTCTTTGAAGACGTCGTGCAGACCCAGCAGGAACTGGCCCAGGTGCAGGAGGCGATGGCCCGTGAACCGCACGAGACGGAGACCTTCCGCGAGCTGCTCGATATCTACGGTGAACTGCAGCACCGGCTGGAAGCGTCCGATGGATTCCGCATGCAGTCGCTGATCGAGAAAGTCCTTGTCGGTCTTGGCTTCCGCCAGTCGGATTTCGCGCGCCTCACGGAGGAATTCAGCGGCGGGTGGCAGATGCGCATCTCGCTGGCAAAGCTGCTGCTCCGCCAACCCTCCTTGTTGCTGCTGGACGAGCCCACCAACCACCTTGACCTGGACTCTCTGCAATGGCTCGAGGAGTACCTGCAGGGGTACGAGGGAGCGGTGATGCTGGTGTCGCATGACCGCCGTTTTCTGGATACCATGACGCGCCGGACCTTCGAGCTCACAGGCGCGCAGCTCATCGAGTATGCCGGCAACTACACTTTTTCGCGCGCCGCCAGTGAGGAACGCAAGAACCATCTGGCCGCCGCGTACCGCAACCAGCAACAGCAGATCAAACAGACCGAGAGGTTCATCGAGCGGTTCCGCTACAAAGCAACCAAGGCGCGCCAGGTGCAAAGCCGGATCAAGGCGCTGGAGAAGCTGGAGCGGGTCGAGCTCGAGGATGACGAGAACAGCATCCGATTCCGCTTCCCCCCCGCGCCGTCCTCCGGCAGCGTGGTGATGGATCTCCGGCGGATCTCGAAAGCGTACGGATCTCTCTCCGTCTTCCGCGATCTCTCCTTTACGATCGAACGGGGCGACCGCATCGCGTTCGTCGGCGTCAACGGCGCGGGGAAATCCACCCTGGCCAGAATTATCGCCGGCGTTGAACCGTTTGACGGAGGTGAGCGCATCCCCGGTCACAATGTGAGCGTGTCGTATTTTGCGCAACATCAGGCCGAAGAGCTTGACCCGGCCTACGACGTCCTGCAGACGGTTGACGTGGTCGCCACGGGGGACATCCGCACCCGCCTCCGGTCCTTGCTCGGCGCATTTCTCTTCACCGGCGATGACGTGTTCAAGAAGGTGCAGGTGCTCTCGGGCGGGGAGAAGAGCCGGCTGGCCCTTGCCAAGATGTTGTTGATGCCTGCGAATCTCATTGTGCTGGATGAGCCGACAAACCACCTGGACATGCGCTCCAAGGAGGTGTTGCAGGACGCGCTGTCCGATTTCGAGGGAAGTCTGATCGTGGTGTCACACGACCGGGACTTCCTCGACCCTCTGGTAACGAAGGTCGTGGAGTTCAAGGATTCCGCCATCCGTACATATCTCGGAAACGTGACGGAGTTTCTGGACAAGCGGCGGCGCGAGCTGGAGCAGGAATCGGCGGCCGCATCCTCCCGTCCGGCAACAAACGGGGCGGGCGAACGCGAGCGAAAACGCCGCGAAGCACACATCCGGCAGGAACGGTACGAGAAAACCAGCCCGCTCCAGAAAAAGCTGGCATCGCTGGAAGACCGGATCAAAAAGGAAGAATCGGCAAAAGAACTTCTGGAGCAACAGATGGCCGACCCGAAGTTGTACCGCGGGCCGGACCGGATTCGGGAGATCCAGGCCTCCTACCGCAACGTCGGAGAATCGCTCCAATCGCTGTATCATGAATGGGGAAAAGTATCGGAAGAGCTGGAACGGTGGATGGCTCACTTTGATGCGGAGATGCAGCGGCGGTGAAACGCGGTGAGGCCATAACGCTCGTCCTGGACCGCTTCGGCGCTGAAGGAAAAAGCGTTGCGCGCGTGGAAGGCTTTGTCGTGTTTGTCCGCGGGGGCGTGCCCGGCGACACGGTACGTGCTCGCCTGACCAAGGTGAGCAAGAATTTCGCCGAGGCCGATGTGGACGAACTCCTGCAACCTTCCTCCCTGCGCGCAACACCGCGCTGCACGCACTTCGGCGTGTGCGGAGGTTGCACGTGGCAGCACCTTTCCTATGAAGGGCAGTGTGAGTTCAAACGGCAACAGGTGGTCGATGCGCTGGAACGCATCGGCGGTTTCAAAGGAGTGTCCGTCCACCCGACGCTCGGATCGGCCGACGCTTACTACTACCGGAACAAGATGGAGTTCTCCTTCGGCGTGCGGTGGTTGACGGCAGAAGAGCTGGCTCTGCTTCCGCCTGCGGAAAATGCCTCCGCGCCGGCCGACCGATTCGCGCTCGGATTGCACATTCCGCGACGGTTCGACCGGATTCTGGATATTGCCGAATGCCATCTGCAGTCCGCCACGAGCGTGGCCATGGTGAATGCCGTGCGGCAATTCTCCAAAGACCGGAACCTGTCCATCTATTCCACTGACACGCATACGGGATACCTGCGCAACCTGGTCATCCGGGAAGCGCGGCAAACGGGCGAACGCATGGTCAACCTGGTAACATCCGAAGAACGGCCGGCATTGAATGCGGAGTTCTGTGCGATGATCCTCTCCCGGTTCCCGGACACGACCACCATCGTCAATAATATCACGGAGCGCAAATCCCAGGTCGCGCTGGGCGACCGGGAGGTTCTCCTTCACGGGCCGGGATGGATTACGGACCGGATTGGCGCGCGGACCTACCGGATCTCCGCTAACTCGTTCTTCCAGACGAACACACTCCAGGCAGAACGTCTGTACGACGTTGTCCGGGGGTATGCGGCCATTCAACCGCACGAGACGGTGTACGATCTCTACTCGGGCACCGGGACTATTGCGCTGCATGTTGCCGGAGATGCCGCAACAGTGATCGGCATAGAATCCGTTCCTTCCGCAGTGGATGATGCACGGCGCAATGCCGAAGCTAACGACGTCCGGAACTGCCGGTTCCTGCTCGGCGACTTGAAAGAACATCTCGTGGATGATCCGTCGGGACTGGGTGCGGACGTCAATCCGCATGTCGTGCTGTGCGATCCTCCGCGCGCAGGCATGCATCCCAAGGTTGTCGCTACGCTCCGCACGATGCATCCCGACCGGATCGTGTATGTGAGCTGCAACCCTGCGACGCAGGCGAGGGATGTGAAGCTTCTCTG
>JADLEA010000348.1 GCA_020846365.1 Bacteroidota bacterium | reverse complement strand
TTGGATCCGTTGCGGTAATCTCCGGAATAGTGTTGGGCTACATTGTGCCTGAGGCAAGGGACGCGGTACGCGAAGAGAGGCGCAAGTCCCTGGAAAATTCCGTGGGCCTGGCGTTCTCCCTCCTGCAGGAGTACGAGTGGAGGGCGATGGCGGGAGAGTTCTCACGCGAAGAGGCAAAGGCGAGGGGGGCACAGCGCCTATCCCATATGAAGTACGGGAGGGACGGGTATTATTGGATCACGGACACGAATCTCGTGATGATCATGCATCCAACCCAGCCGGAGCTCAACGGAAGGAATGTCGCCGGCTACAAGGATCCCGAAGGGACGGAGATCTTCAGGGAGTTTGCCTCCGTCTGCAGAGAACAGGGAGCGGGATTCGTGAACTACTACTGGCCCAAGCCGGCCATGAGGGATCCCGTTCACAAGCTCTCCTACGTCCGCTTGTTCGAAGAGTGGGGATGGATTGTGGGAATGGGGTTGTACACAGATGATGTCAAGCGAGAGACCACAGGCTTGTACAACAAGCTGTTCCTGATCGTTCTTCTGACGAGCGTACTTGTGAGCATTGCCGGTCTGCTTGTTGCCCATCAGATTGTAATTCCTATTCAGCGGCTTGCCCGCGACGCAACGGAGGTTGCGAAAGGGAACTACGAGGTGAAGCTGGAAAGCCACGCCGACGACGAGGTGGGTGTGCTTGCTTCCAGCTTCCACTCCATGGTCACAAGCATTAAGAATGCGATCACAGAGATCACGGTTACAAATCAGGCACTCGATCGCGCCCGTGCCATTGCTGAGGCCCAGGCCGGTGAGCTTGAGATTCAGGCCGAGGAGCTGAAGGCGGCGCATCGCGTCGCGCTTGAGGCCTCGCGGTTGAAATCGGAGTTCCTGCGAAACGTTACGCACGAATTCCGCACGCCGATGAACGGCGTGATCGGCATGAATGATCTCCTGCTCGATACGAATCTGGACGAGGAGCAGCGTGAATACGCGGAAACGATCAGGGAAAGCTCCCGCAGCATGATGGAGCTGATCGATCAGGTTCTAAATTTCTCCAGGATCGAGTCCGGATTCCGGGAGTGTCAAGAAGAGACAATCGAATTCGGGAGTTTGATCAAGCAGGCACTCCAGCCGCACGCACAGCTTGTCGCGAGAAAGAAGCTTGACGTTGCTATCCGTGTCGACGACCGGTTGGACGCATCGGTCATGGGCCATGCGGCATGCATTCGCGAGATCTTTGGTGCACTTACTTCCAATGCCGTAAAATTTACAGGTGACGGAGGTGAGATCTGCTTCGACATCGATCTTGTAGAGTGTGGCGACGAAGACGTGAAGGTGAAGGCATCCGTTCGGGATACCGGCATCGGCATTCCTGTTGAAACCATAGAGCGTCTTTTCCGTCCGTTTGTGCAGGGGGACGGATCAACGCGAAGGAAATATGGCGGGACGGGCCTGGGGCTGGCGACGTCCAAGCAGCTTGTAGAGATGATGGGGGGGCAGATCGGGGTTGAGAGCGAGGAGGGGAAGGGGAGCACGTTCTGGTTTGCGGTCACACTGAAGAAGCAGGCAAGCCCCGGATCCGCGGGGATCGCACCGGGCAAGCCCGGCTCTGGAGAATCCACGTCGCCAGCAGGATTTTTCTGACAGTTGACAGTGCCTCGACGAGTCCCGCCCCTTAAATCCCCCCCTCCTAAAAAATTTCCTTGCATCTCGGGAACTAACTCACTTATTTAGGTGTAGTATATTCTATCCTAAATATGTGAGGGTAAACGATGGATTTGCCTAATACAATGCGGTTCCTGTTCCCGCCTGCCCCGAATCAGCCCCCGATGCGCGGATTTCAGCCCTGCTAGTCCATTCTTTCCAAGTACCACAATCTGGAGGAACATGTGAAGAAGATCGAAGCAATCGTCCGGCCCCATAAAGTCGACGATATCCGCGAAGCCCTCCTCGAAAACGGCATACGCGGTATGACCCTCCTCGAGGTCAAAGGCATCGGACGCCAGAAAGGACATACAGAAATGTACCGGGGATCGGAATACCAGATCGACTTCCTCCCTAAAGTGAAAATGGAGGTGGTCGTCCCCGATGAACTCGCCCAAACCGCAATCTCTACCATCATCAAAGCCGCGAAAACAGGTGAGGTGGGCGACGGGAAAATCTTCATCTCCACGGTGGATGAAGCCATTCGCGTCCGAACGGAAGAGGTCGGGGAATCAGCCCTCTGAGTTCCGCAAATCCGGCAGTCCGGGAACTGGCCAAAACCCCTCGCCGGATGCGTCCGTGAGTTCCGCCTCATGCCGCCCCCATTGGGCAGCATCGGCACCAGCCGTCGATTTAACAGGCAATTGAGACAACGAGGAGTATGTTCCACTACGGGCAGGAGGAGTTGCTTCATGGATAACAAAGTCATTCTCGATACGATCTGGGTACTCGTCGCGGCAATGCTCGTCTTCTTCATGAACCTGGGCTTCGCCATGGTCGAGTCGGGCTTCGCCCGCATGAAAAACACGGTCAATATCCTTTCCAAAAACTTCATCGTCTTCGCGGTCTCCTCCATCGCGTTTTGGGCGATCGGGTGGGGACTGATGTACGGCAACGGCAGCGGGTATTTCGGCGCCGAGGGGCTCTTCGGCCTCTCCGGCGCGGACAATAGCCCGGCCTCTGGTGACGCCTACGCCGGCGTGTACTCCGCGCTCTCCTGGGCCACCGTCCCGCTCCTCGCAAAGTTCTTCTTCCAGCTCGTCTTCGCCGGTACCGCCGCGACTATCGTGTCGGGCGCAGTGGCTGAACGCATCAAATACCTCTCGTTCATCCTCTTCTCCTTCCTCCTTGTGGCGTTCGTCTATCCCGTCGCCGGACACTGGATCTGGGGGGGAGGATGGCTGGCCTCGCTCGGCTTCTGGGACTTCGCGGGATCAACGGTCGTCCACTCGGTCGGCGGCTGGGCGGCTCTCGCCGGCGTGATCGTCCTCGGACCCCGCATTGGGAAGTATGGCAAAGACGGCAAGGTCCACCCTATCCCCGGCCATAGCATGCCCCTCGCCACCATCGGCGTGTTCGTCCTCTGGTTGGGTTGGTTCGGTTTCAACCCCGGAAGCACCATGGCTGCCGATCCGACAGCGATCGCGCGCATTGCCGTCACGACGAACAGCGCCGCTGCAGCCGGCCTCATTTCGTCCACGATCGTGGCGTGGGTACTCCTGGGCAAACCTGATCTGAGCATGACGATCAACGGCTGCCTTGCCGGGCTTGTCGCGGTGACCGCTCCCTGCGCCTACATCAGCGTCGGTAGCTCCCTCATCATCGGCACCGTGGCCGGAGCCATCGTGGTCTTTGCCGTGCTCGCATTCGACCGGCTGAAGCTGGACGATCCGGTTGGCGCCCTCTCTGTCCATCTGGTAAACGGCGTCTTCGGCACAATTGCCGTCGGACTCTTCGCCCAGGATCAATTCATGCCGAATACCACGGGAGACGGGCTCTTCTTCGGTGGCGGGTTCGGACTGCTCGGGACACAACTCCTGGGTGCCGCCGCAGTCGGAGCATTTGCGTTCGTCGTCTCGTACGCGTTCTGGCAGATCCTCCACAACACCGTCGGAATCCGCGTGCGTCCCGAAGAAGAACATGAGGGTCTGGATATCGGCGAACATGGGATGGTGGCCTACCCCGAATTTGCGCCTTCGCCCGAGCGCTACGCCGACCCCTCGCTTCCCAGGGGCCCCTCCTCCCCGAGCCGGGCCCTGAAGTCGAGTGCCGAAGTCGTGCTGGAACGAAAAACCTAGCCAAGATCCGGGATCCGGTCGCACGGACCAGGTGGGAACCAGTCAGGAACTGTGCGGCCGGGATTTCCGGGGAAGCAGGAAGAATCGATGCCCATTCCTGTGCAGGGATCCCTGCCCGGAATGGGCATCACCTTTTTCCCCTGTTAAGAAACGTTAACAGGCAGGAAATTCTCCCGCCAAGATCGTATCTTGGCGCCATGAAATACAGGCGCAAATTCTTCGTCATTTCGGTCCTGATCGGCATCGCATTGATCGGCCTCCTCATTATTCAGGCCGTCCTGATCAACATGACGTACACTGCCAAGGACCAGGCGTTCCGCCAGAACGTGAGCGCCGCTCTGCAAACCGTCGCGCAACGACTTGAATCGCGTGAACTCTTCACAACCGTTATGTGGGTCGGACAGCATCCCGACAGCGGATCACGAAAGGACAGCGCGAAGTGGCACGCGCAGGTGAGTGTTTCAACTTCCACGGAGCTTCCGGCAGACATGCCCGGCGATACGTCCGCACCTCCCATGCGCGTCGACGGCAATCGCCTCCGGTATGTCGTGAGCGCCCCCCAGAGGATCAACCTGCGCCTCTTCGACATCGTCTCGGGAAGAGAGACGTCTCTCGTCGACACGTTCAGGCGCCAGGGGGTCTATGAGACCGAGCTGGATACGGCGAGGTTCAAGAAGGGGGACTACATGTTCCGCTACACAACCTCCGACGATTCTGTTGTGCTCCACTATGCAGGCAAAGCCCCCACGGGATTCGTCAGCACAACGGGTTCGCCCGGCAGGCGGGAATTGCTGGTTTCGCGGGTGATGGATCGCCTGACCGTGTTCAACAAGGAACCGATCCAGAAGCGTATTCCTCCCGGTGTGCTCGACTCGCTGTTGCGCACGCATTTGCAGGAGAACGGGGTCGGTATCGACTACGCATACGGCATTCAGGCAGCCGGGGAAGACTCGCTGCGTGTGGCGGTGCCGCCGGCCGACACTGCGCGACTAGCGGCCACGCCGTTTCGCACCCGGCTCTTTCCCGCAGACATTCTGGCAACCCGGACAGATCTCCTGGTCTATTTTCCGGACCAGCAATGGTATCTCTGGCAGCAGGTAGGTCCATACCTGCTTGCCTCGTTTCTCTTTGTGGGATTCATCGCGTTCGGATTCGTGCGCACAATTCGCACCATCCTCCGTCAGGAACGTCTCAGCGCGCAAGTCAGGGATTTCATCAACAACATGGTGCATGAATTCAAGACGCCTCTCTCCACGATCACCCTCGCGAGCGAAGCAATCGTCCGCCCGGACGTGATCGGCCAGCGGCCGCGTATCCGGAAGTATACCTCGGTGATTCAGGACGAGACTTCCAGAATGCGCGACCAGGTGAGCAAGATTCTTCAAATGGCCGTCGTGGAAGAAGGCGACTACGAGCTTGCCATGAAACACCTTGACGTTCACGACCTCCTTGAACGCGTGTGCGCGAGCTTCTCCGTACAGGTGGAGAGCCGGGACGGAAACCTGACCCTTGCCCCGGGGGCCCCGTCCGCTCGCATCATCGCCGATGAGATGCACCTTGCGAACGTGGTGCACAATATCCTGGACAACGCTCTGAAATACACCAGAGAGGCCCCGGCAATTGCCATCCGTACGTCCACAGAAGACGGCGCGCTCGTGATCGCGGTGCAGGATAACGGCATCGGCATGTCTGCGGAGCATGCGCGGCGGGTCTTCGAAAAATACTTCCGTGTG
>JADLEA010000347.1 GCA_020846365.1 Bacteroidota bacterium | reverse complement strand
TTGGAAGTAGATCTGTTTGCCATCATGGCGGAACTCGAAAAACGCCTTGAGGGTGTCAAGAAGCCCGTCAAGATTGCGGTACTCGGATGCGTGGTGAACGGACCCGGAGAGGCGAGCGAAGCGGATATCGGCATTGCCGCGGGCAAGGGCGTCGGCATCCTCTACCGCAAGGGCGAAGTGGTGCGCAAAGTCCAGGAATCCGAGATTGTAGACGTCATCGTGGACGAAGTCCGGAAATTCCAGCCCGAAACATGACCCTTCTCCTCTTCCGCTTCGAAACAGGTCATCCATGAACATCCTCTTCATCGGCGATATCGTCGGGATCCCGGGGCTTGACCTGGCCGCAACCCTGGTGCCTGGTCTGGTCAAAAAACACGATGTCGACCTCCTCATTGTCAACGGCGAAAACGCGACGGAAGGCAAAGGCATCTCGGAAGATCACGCAAAGAAGATCTTCGGTTTCGGGGCCCACGTCATCACCACCGGGAATCACGTGTGGGATCGCTGGGACAGCAGGAAGGTGTTGGGCGCAGACCGGCGTATCCTGAGACCCTTCAACTATCCGCGGGACAACGGGGGGAACGGATACATTGTCGTGGACCTCGGCGACAAGGGGAAGGCCGGTGTTCTGAACCTTCAGGGCCGGGTCTACATGCAGCCGATCGATGATCCCTTTCGTGCCGCGGAATGGGCAGTTGCCAAGATTCAGGAAGAGACGAAGATCCTCTTCGTGGATTTCCACGCGGATGCCACTGCGGAAAAGATGGCCATGGGGTGGTTTCTTGACGGGAAGGTCACCGCGCTAGCGGGAACACATACGCATACCCCTACCGCTGACGGCCGCATCCTTCCCCGTGGGACGGCGTTCATCTCGGATGTGGGTATGACCGGACCCTACGATTCCGTGCTCGGCATGCGCAAGGAAGCCGCGCTGAAGCGGCTGGTTCTGGGAACGCCTCACAAGTACGAAGTCGCGAGCAATGACGTCCGCCTCTGCGGCTTGCTGGTCTCCGCCGATCCCACAACCGGTCTCGCGGTTGCGATGGAACACATCATTTTTCCCTCCTTCGGCTGATCTCATGAGCGCTCAACGAATCGACGGCAAACTCATCGCCGCCCGCATCAAAGAGGAAGTCCGGGTGGGTGCAGCCCGGTTATTGGCCGAGCGCCATGTGCGGCCCGGTCTGGGAGTCGTCCTCGTCGGCGATGATCCCGCATCCCAGTCGTATGTGCGCTCGAAGGGGAAGGCCTGTGAGGAGCTGGGGATGTACTCCGAGACCCGCCGATGTCCGGCGGACACCAGAGAAGAGGAGCTCCTGAAACTCATTCAGGAGTGGAACAACGACCCGCGCATCCATGGCATTCTGGTCCAGCTCCCGCTCCCCCGCACGCTCGACGAACAGCGCATCATCGCGGCGATCAATCCGGACAAGGACGTGGACGGCATACATCCGGTAAACCTGGGGCGTCTGGTGATCGGCATGGAGTGCTTCAAGCCGTGCACGCCCGCGGGTATCCAGGAACTGCTGGTCCGGAGCGGTCACGACCCGGCAGGCAAGCACGTTGTGGTTGTTGGGCGCAGCAACATCGTGGGCAAGCCCATCGCGAACATACTCCTGCAGAAGGCACCCGGCGCCAATGCCGTCGTTACGATAGCCCATACGGGTGCGCGCGACCTTGCCGCGTTAACGCGCGAGGCCGATATCCTGATTGCTGCGATAGGCAAGGCCGAGTGCATCACCGGCGAGATGCTCAAGCCCGGGTGTGTTGTGGTGGATGTGGGCATCAACCGCGTCCCGGATTCCGCCTCGCCGAAAGGGTACAGGATCGTGGGGGATGTGCACTTCGCCTCTGCCGAACTCGTGGCGTCGGCGATCACGCCGGTTCCCGGTGGAGTTGGGCCTATGACCATTGCGATGCTCATGCACAACACTCTGCAGGCCGCGCGCAGGTTCGCGGCGTGAGTCTGGTGCGTGCACGCATCTGGCGCGGGCGTTGCAGTGTGCGTCTGAGTTGACCAGTGCGCACAGATGTGGCTCTGGCGCGGGCGTTGCAGCGTGCGCCTGAGTTGACCAGTGTGCACAGATGTGCCACGGGCGTGCCCTCGCGCGCCTGGGTTTCGCCCGCCGGCATCCTCATTTCTTGCTAGTCCCCTCCGTTTTGCGTATCTTTTATTACTTTCGTTCTTTTTCCCCACTCCGGAACCTTCGATTGTTTGTGCCACTCACTGCAAGAGGTACGTATGGCAATCCCGAAATTCAAAAACGAAGTCGTCCTTGACTTCACCAAACCGGCAAACCGCAAGAAACAGGAAGCAGCGCTGGCCCGTGCCCGTGCCGAACTGGGCAAGGAATTCCCCATCCTGATTGGGAGTGAACGCATCATCGTTGATGAGAAATTCACCTCCACCAACCCCTCCCGGCCTGCAGAGGTCATCGGCGTGTTCCAGAAGGGGAATGCCGCGCTTGCCAACAAGGCGATGGAAACCGCTTTGTCGACCTTTGAAGAGTGGAAACGCGTCCCTGCCAGGAAAAGGGCTGAGTACCTTTTCAAGGTTGCGAAGCTGATGCGGAAGAAGCGGTTTGACCTGAATGCACTGGAGATACTCGAGGTGGGCAAGACATGGCCCGAAGCGGATGCCGATGTGGCGGAAGCGATCGACTTTCTGGAATACTACGGCCGGGAGATGCTGCGCTATGGCGAAGACCACCCGGTGGTGAAGAACCCCGGAGAAAAGGGGAAGCTAGTGTACGTCCCCCTCGGTGTCGGGGTCGTCATTCCACCCTGGAACTTCCCCCTGGCGATACTCACCGGCATGACTTCGGCGGCTATTGTCAGCGGCAATACCGTGGTTCTCAAGCCCTCCAGCGACTCTCCGCGCATCGGTTGGGCGTTTGTGGAGCTTATGCAGGAGGCAGGGCTCCCACCAGGGGTGCTGAACTTCCTGTCGGGACCGGGCGGCGCCGTCGGGGATACCCTCGTGCTGCATCCCAAAACCCGATTCGTATCCTTCACCGGGTCAAAAGAAGTGGGCATCCACATCAATGAGAGCGCGGCGAGGGTCCAACCCGGTCAGATCTGGCTCAAACGGGTGGTGGCAGAAATGGGCGGAAAGGACAGCATTGTCATAGATGAGACTGCGGACTTCCAGGCGGCAGTCTCCGGCGTCGTGGCCTCAGCATTCGGGTTCCAGGGGCAAAAGTGCTCGGCTTGCTCCCGCGCAATCGTCGTGGAAAAGATCTATGACCGGTTTGTGGAGGCACTCGCGCAGAAGGTGGAGACGCTGACCGTGGGAGACGCGGCCGACCCGACGAACTACATGGGTCCGGTCATCAACCAGCGGTCGCAGGAGAGCATCCTGGCATACATACAGAAGGCCCTGGACGAAGGAGGTCGGCTTGTTGCGGGAGGTGCAAAGGCCGGCAATGATGGGTTCTTCATACGCCCGACGGTGGTCGCCGATGTTGATCCGCTCGGCACGATTTCCCAGGAGGAAATCTTCGGACCGGTGCTTGCCGTGATCAAAGCCAGGGATTTCGATCACGCGATGCAGATTGCGAACAACACCGAATTCGGCCTTACCGGTGCCCTCTACTCCAGGAACGCCAAACGGCTCCGCCGCGCCGAACAGGAGTTCTTTGTGGGCAATCTCTATCTCAACAGGAAATGTACCGGTGCGCTTGTCGGCGTGCACCCGTTTGGCGGGTTCAATATGAGCGGCACCGATTCAAAGGCCGGAGGGCGGGACTATCTCCTTCTGTTCCTCCAGGCCAAATCGATTGCCGAGAAACCCGCTCACTAGTCCCGGAAGTCGAATGCAATGAAAGTTCACGAGCACCAGGCGAAGGATATCCTCAAGCGTTTTGATGTCGCAATCCCGGCAGGCCAGGTTGCATACTCGGTCGAAGAGGCAGTCCGCGCCGCCCAGGCAATGGGAGGATCGGTCTGGGTGGTGAAAGCGCAGATCCACGCCGGTGGTCGCGGCAAGGGAGGCGGGGTCAAAGTCGCGAAGTCGCTGGAGGAAGTGCGGACGCTTGCCGGCCAAATGCTCGGGATGCGGCTCATCACGCACCAGACAGGTCCCGAAGGAAGGATCGTCAAGCGGCTGCTGATCGAGCAGGGGATCTCGATCGCGAAGGAACTCTACGTCGGCATAACGCTCGACCGGGCGACGTACCAGACGGTTGTCATGGCTTCGACCGAAGGGGGCGTGGAGATCGAGAAGGTGGCGGCGGAGACTCCCGAAAAGATCCTCAAGGTGTATGTGAACCGCGGCGCCGGCTTTCGCCCCTACCAGGCACGCTCCCTTGCTTTCGGACTCGGTCTGGCGGGAGACGTGTTCAAGAACGCGGTGAGGTTTTTTACGTCGCTCTACCGCGCCTACGAGGCGATGGACTGTTCCCTTGCCGAAATCAATCCGCTTGTCGTCACCACGGAAGGAAAAGTCCTGGCACTCGACGCCAAGATGAATTTTGACGACAACGCGCTGGAGCGGCATCCCGAGGTTCTTGCCCTGCGCGATACGGACGAGGAGGATCCTCTGGAAGTTGAGGCGTCGAAGGCAAATCTGAACTACATCAAGCTCGACGGGAACGTCGGGTGCATGGTGAATGGAGCCGGGTTGGCCATGGCCACCATGGACATTATCAAGCTGGCAGGGGGAGAACCGGCGAATTTTCTGGACGTCGGAGGTGGCGCGAGCGCCGAAACGGTCGAGGCGGGCTTCAAGATCATCCTGGCCGACCCGCACGTGCGCGCCGTCCTGATCAACATCTTCGGAGGGATCGTGCGGTGCGACCGGGTCGCTACCGGGGTTGTGGAAGCCGCACGAAAGGTGAAGGTCGAGATGCCGGTCGTCGTTCGCCTGGCCGGCACCAATGCCGACCTGGCAGGAGAAATCCTTGCCGAATCGGGTTTGAACTTCCTCGTTGCGAAGAGTCTGAAAGACGCTGCACAGCGCGTAACGGAGGCGATCGCCTGACCGGCCAGTCCCCATATGAAGCAGTCATCGGGCTGGAAGTCCATGCCCAGCTCCTGACCGAAACCAAGGCCTTCTGTGGATGCTCCGCAGCATTCGGAAATCCTCCAAACACGAACGTGTGTCCCGTGTGCCTCGGGATGCCGGGTACGCTCCCCGTGCTGAACAGAAATCTGGTGGAGTATATCGTCCGGATGGGCCTGGCAACCGACTGCCGGATCGCCCCGCGGTCCGTCCTGGCGCGGAAGAACTACTTTTACCCCGACTTACCCAAGGGATATCAGATATCCCAGTACGAGGAGCCGATCTGCAGCGCGGGGCATGTGACGATTGACATGGATGACGGCTCTCGAAAACAGATCGGCATCACCCGTATTCACATGGAGGAAGACGCAGGGAAACTCATCCACGACCAGGGTCCAGCGACGCTCGTCGACCTCAACCGCTGCGGTGTGCCGCTCATCGAGATCGTGACGGAGCCGGATCTCCGTTCACCCCGCGAAGCGTACCATGCGCTCGTGCGCATTCGCCAGCTCGTGACGTATCTGGGCATCTGTGACGGGAACATGGAGGAGGGAAGCCTCCGATGTGACGCCAATGTCTCCGTACGCAGGAGGGGCGTGCAGACACTCGGCACGAAGACGGAGGTAAAGAATATGAATTCCTTCCGGCACGTCGAGCGCGCGCTGGAATTCGAAATCGGGCGCCAGATCTCCCTCCTGGAGGAAGGCGGTTCCGTGGTCCAGGAGACGCTCCTCTGGGATGCCGACGCCGGCGAGGCGA
>JADLEA010000346.1 GCA_020846365.1 Bacteroidota bacterium | reverse complement strand
TTGTATTTGCGAGGCAACTTCATAGGCCACCCCACCACCCAAGTCGATAGAGAAATTCGACGAAGAAATCTCATTCTTGATGTCTCGGGTTCCTGATTGTCGAAACTCCGGCTCGCCCCCGACTCCGGGTGGCATTTCTTCCTCAAGATTGGCAGCAATCACAATCCCCAGATTGGGGCCTCCGAAAATGTACGGCCTCAATGGGCCACTCAAAAACTGCAACATCACATGTACAGGAAACTCGATGTACTCGAGCTCGTAGATTTCCTTGTAACTGAGACCCTGGCCCAATTCTATTGAAACGGTCGCGCCGTTCTGGACATACATAGGCTCGGCGCGAAAACGAACATCACCAGGGATGCTTAGTGCGACTATGCCGCCAATTAGCAGACCTGTTCGAGCAGAACCGGAAACTCCCGTCATGGATGATGTGAACGAAGCATTTGCGATGTTGACACCCGCCTGAACCCCCACACTTGCTTGGACTTGCGCCCACACCGAGTTGTAGCCGAGAGCACTAATAAGCATGAGTCGCCTAAGTGCGGAACACCTGTCAATCTTCATTTCGTCCTCCGTTCAAGTCAGCCGTTGAGCCAAAATCAGCACCCTGAAGTAGGACTCGCTGTGCATTGCGTATCGATGAAATTTCATGAAAGCTCCAGGGGGCTTCCCGCGGTTGTCGGGGGGCCGGTCAGATGACTAACGATGCCACAGCGCATCTCAGTGGCGCCAACCTACCCAGATTCATAACCATTGTCAAATTGGCGATGCCTACAAGAAACAGCGGGTCTATGGCGAAAGAGAACCCGCCTGAGAGCGGAGGGTGCTGGAGAGGGACAACAGAAAAACGGCGATTGGAGGTACTTCGAATGGTACTGGCGATAGGACTCGAACCTATGACCCCCAGATCCACAATCTGGTGCTCTAACCAACTGAGCTACGCCAGCAAGCGTATGCAAAATATACACAAATCGAGCGAGAAATCCAATCAAAGCCGAACGCCCGTGCTCCATCACCCAACAGGCCTCCCCACCCCGCACCTCACCCACCTGCACGGAAAAAGCATTGAATCTCACAAAATGAGGTCGTACCTTTCATCAAAGGGAAATTGCATGCGTCTCCAGTCTCTGTACTTCGGGAGAGCCCGCGCTGGACTCCTTGGGGTGATCCTCCTCTTTCAGTCCGGCCAGACGCGGAGCGGGGACGTTACCGCACAGCCGTGGGCTCAACAACCTCCAAGAACAACCGCCCTCGCGCTCTTTGATTCCGCCAGAGTAACCTGTCAGATCACTCCTTCCTTATCACTCCAGTATGCCCGCCGCGGACTCGACATCGCCCGGTCGCTGAACGATCCACGGCTCATCGCCGCCGGCTGCCAGCTGGCCGCCGAAGCCCACTTCCAGAGAGGAGCCAATGACTCCGCTGAGACCTGCCACAGAGAGGCGCTGGAATATGCTATGGAGGCCAGGGACGACTCTCTCACAGCCGCCGCACTCAACAGCGTGGGTTTCATCGTCTCCCTGCGCGGCGACTATGAAATGGCCTTCGAGTACTGCAACAGTGCCCTGAGAATCGCCCAGCGGGAAGGGTATCACAAACTTGCCGTCAGGGCATATAACAACCTCGGCCTGACCGCACAATCCTTCGACAAACGCGTTGATGATCTTTCGTACTTTCTTCTGGCTCTCCCGGAAGCCATCGCCATAGGAGACACCGACGGCATCGCCATCACCCATAACCACCTCGGCAATTACTATGGTGCAAAGGGGATGTATGATTCGTCGATGGTCCACTACAGCAAAGCGCTGGTCTTGCGGGAACGCATCGAATCAAAAACGAACTCCATCTCGGTGTTGCTCAACAATATCGGGAACATCCTGCGAGATCAGGATGACACCCAGGGGGCGCTGGCGTATTACACCCGCTCACTCGGCATAAGCCAGCAAACCGGCAGCAAGAACATGATGGCCACGACATACAAGAATATGGCCATGCTCGCCAGAAAGACCAAGGACTATCCGCGTGCGCTCGAGTATGCTCAATTGGCGAGAAGCATCAGCCTGGAGATATTCCTCCACAGAATAGCCCTGCTCAGCACAGGAGAGATCGCCAGGATTTTTGCCGAACTCGGAGATCATCAGTCGGCATATGCCTATTCGCTGGAGTACAATCGCCTCAAGGATTCCCTGGTGAACGAGGCAAACCGCCGCCGGGCGGCCGAACTGCGCGTGCGCTTTGATTCGGAACGCAAGGAGCGGCAGATACAGGAACTCGCGCTCGAACAGGAAAGAACATACCGGAATTTCCTCATCGCTGTCGTTGCCCTCAGCCTGGGCCTCGGCGTGATGTTCTTCTGGCAATATCGCCAGAAAAGCAAGGCGGCACGCGAGACAGCATTGCAGAAATCCGAGCTCGAACGGTTATATGGCGAGTTGGTCACGAACAATGCGCGCCTGCAGGAATCGGACGCGGACTTGCGGAACTCCCTCCAGGAAAAAGAGGTCCTGCTCAAGGAGATCCATCACCGCGTAAAAAACAACCTGCAGATCATCTCCAGTCTCCTCAACCTCCAATCACGCGTCGTCACGAATGACCAGGTGCTCGGCGTGCTCAGGGAAAGCCAGGACAGAATCCGTTCCATGGCACTGATTCACGAACGGCTCTACAGCTCGAGTGATTTCGCCCGGATCGGGCTGAGGGAGTATCTGCGGGATCTGGTGGACTATCTGAGGAATTCGTACCGCACCTACCGTGTGAATGTCGAGATCGAGGCCGATCCCATGCCGGTGAACCTCGACACCGCAATCCCCCTGGGCCTGATCGTCAGCGAGCTTGTCACAAACGCATTCAAACACGCCTTCCCCGATCAAGCTTCAGGCGTCGTTACCGTCAGCGTGAAGTCGTCGCAGAACGGTCAATGCATGCTCGAGGTGAAAGACAACGGCAAGGGCCTACCTCACGACTTCGTATCAGGCAATTCCTCAACGCTCGGCGTGCACCTGGTGCAGATCCTGGCGCAGCAACTCGGCGGCGAACTGGTCACGAAGAACGACAACGGCGCTTGCTTCACGATCACCTTCCCCTTTGATCAGAAGTCGTAGGTTGGGCCCCCCTCGCGGTCCGCAGAGGAGAAAGACGGTTTCTTCAATGGTTTTGAGCGATGGAAGGAATGGAGTCCTGCCCGCTCCTCAGGCGATCCCCTGCAACACCTCCCAGAACCGGGCACGGAACTGGCGGTCATTCTCCAGGAACCACTCGCGCGCACGTTTGCCCATCTGCTCACGTTCGCTGGAACTCATGCCAAACACCCTGTCCATCGCGTTCCCCAGCAGATCCGGGTCGATATAGTAGTTTATCCCCGCGCCCTGAGGGGACTGGCGGTTGTACCCTACCAACACTCCTCTTTCCGCCGTGACCAGTTCATTCATCGGCGGTCCATCCGTCGTGACGACAACGGAGCCGCAACTCATCGCCTCCACCAGGTAGTGTCCGAACCCTTCCGCTTCGGATGTGCAGAGGTGTATCCCGCACCGGTTCTGTGTCTGCCGCATGGACTGCTCTGAGACGTAGGCTCGCACGCATCGCACATTCGGTCCATCCACCGGATTGGCCGAGGGTTCATACCAGTGGAGCATCAGCGTGGGCCACTGCGGATGCCGCAGCCAGACGTCGTTCACGGTCGCGGTACCTTTCTGCAGACTGCTCCCCGCCACGTGCACGCATGCGCTGTAGTCTTTGGGGACGGACTGGTCGAGGCGGTCGGCCGTGGTGAATCCGGTGTACGCCCTCTGCCGCGAGATCGGTTCAAACATCCGCATCGCAAAGTGTGTCTTGCACAGGATCCAGTCGATGCGCGGCAAGAGGGCCCGCGTGCGATCGGGAAACCATTCCTGGTGCGGAAACAAGCAGTTCACGCGCGCGAGGGGCAGCCACGCTTCGCTGATATCCTCCACGAACAGGTTGATATCGTAGAGCCGCTTCCGGAATATGGCGCCTGCGCCGCGCCGGACACCGCGGATGAAACGCGGCGCCCACGACGGGTCAAAGGCCGTCACCGAGAGCTGAACGGGAAGATCGCCCAGGACCTTCTTGAACACCTGCAGGTCGCGTCGCAGCCCCGCGGAGTGGACGTGGATGAGGAAGTTAATCCGTAGCACAGGGGGAATGGGTCAAGCCCTCGACTTTTGCATGAAAGACGGGAGCTCATCCATGAAATGCGCAGAGGTCCGTATCCCGCCGTAGAAGTTCGAAAGATTCAGGAATTCGTCCGGGGCGTGCGCATTCTCATCCGGCAACCCGAAACCGAGAAGCACGGTGTCGATCTTGAGGATCTTCTTGAACTGCACGACAATCGGTATCGAGCCTCCGTCCCTCTGATAGAGGGGCTTTTTACCAAAACCCTTCTCCAGTGCCGAGATCGCCGCACGCACTCCCGGACTGTCGATGGGCGTTATCGCCGGCTCACCGCCGTGGAGGGAGCGCACGGTCATCGTGACTCCGGGAGGGGTGATCTTCTTGAGATGTCGGGTGAAGAGCTTGTTGATCTTCCGTGTGGTCTGATCCGGGACAAGGCGCATGGAGATTTTAGCGGACGCGGCGGAGGGAAGGACCGTCTTCGCCCCTTCGCCGGTGAACCCTCCCCAGATCCCGTTGCACTCCAGGGTTGGCCTTGCCCAGAGCCGTTCCAGCGTCGTGAAACCTTTCTCGCCGTACAACGCGCGTACGCCCAGGTCCCGGGCATAGCTCCTGTCACTCCAGGGAAGTTTCTTGTATGCCTCGCGTTCCTTTCGGGTGAGTGGCCGCACGTCGTCGTAAAATCCCGGGATGGTGACCCGGCCATTCCGGTCGTGGAGCTGCGCAATGATTTCGGCCAGCGCCTGGATGGGGTTCAACACCGAACCGCCGAAGGAGCCGGAATGGAGGTCATGATTCGGCCCGACGAGATCGAGTTGCATGTAGGTCAACCCCCGAAGCCCGTAGCAAATCGACGGCACATCGCGAGCGAACATGGAGGAATCCGAAATCATGACCAGATCTGCTTTCAACAGGTCGGCCTCTGCTCGAATGAAGTCCTCCAGATGGTCGCTCCCGATCTCCTCTTCACCCTCAATGAGGAATTTCACGTTTATCGGGAGCGTGCCCGTGGTCTTGAGGAATGCCTCAACGCTCTTGAGATGGATGAAAAACTGCCCCTTGTCGTCGGAAGCACCGCGGGCGTACAGGTTATCACCCCTCACGGTGGCCTGGAAAGGCGGGGAAGTCCACAAGTCCAGAGGTTCCGGCGGTTGAACGTCGTAGTGCCCGTAGATCAGCAACGTTGGCTTGCCGGGAGCGCCGAGCCACGCGCCGTACACCACCGGGTGCCCCGGGGTGGGCATCACACGGACATCCTCGAGTCCGATCGCACGGAGTTGGGCTGCCACCCACTCCGCGCAGCGGCGGACATCCGCGGCGTTTTCAGGATTGGTGCTTACACTCGGAATAGCCAGAAGATCTCCCAGCTCCCTCAAATAGCGCTCACTGTTGCTCTGAATGTGCGACAGGACATCGTTCATTGCGGCTCCGGGACGTGGTGCAATCACAGGGGGAAATACGACCCTGCAATATAGCACTTCGTTGCACGAGGGTCAAGAATCTTGTGCTGCAGGTGACTCTCACTCCATAATTCCGTAGATTTCCGGACGACACTCCGGAGGGTTACGTATGCACGTTCAGGTACAGACAGTGTTGCTGCAGGTTGCGGAAAAGGGAGATCCCAGTGCGCCACCCATCGTCTTCATCCACGGATTCCCGTTCAGCCACAAGATGTGGGCCGCACAAACGGAAGCAATCAGCTCCTCATTCCGCGCCATCGCGTACGACCTGCGCGGTCTGGGCGAGAGCAGCATGGGCGACGGACAGTATACGATCGAAGGCCACGTGGATGATCTGATCGCTCTCCTGGACCACCTGGAGATCCAGCAGACCGTCGCGATGGGAATGTCCATGGGAGGATACATCCTGCTCCGGGCCCTGGAACGTCACCCCGAGAGGTTTCGTGCCGCGGTGCTCTGCAATACCCGCAGCGAGGCGGACAGCGATGAGGGGAAAATCGTGAGGGCGAAGACCATGGCGGCCGTGAAGTCGCACGGCTCCATGTGGTTTGCTGACGATTTCGTCAAGAAGGTCTTCGCTCCCGAATCCTTTACAAGAATCCCGCAAGCTGTCGAGATGATCCGCACGACCATCGCACACACATCTCCCCTGGCAATCGCGGGAATGCTGCTGGCGCTGGCTGCCCGCACCGATACCACGGCATCTCTTTCCGCGATTTCCGTGCCGACACTCATCCTTGCCGGAGAGCACGATACAACGACACCTCCGGAGGCCTCGCGGAAGATGCATGAACGCATCAAGGGATCCCA